>JAISPN010000255.1 GCA_031274845.1 Acidobacteriaceae bacterium | reverse complement strand
CGACCAGAAGAAGACGCATCGTGTCATTTCTCAATAACACGTCAGCGCATCCGTTGACCAGATCGAAACACACATCAGCGATCCATAAAAAACAGACAATGAATCTCCGCCACCGCCGTTGACTTCTCCACAGTGATCGTCAGAGAGCTTTATCAGTTCAATAAGTCTGACGCAGTTCCTGCTATCTGTCCTCTATGAATGGATATTTGCGCGCACGCTGAAGGCGCTAATACAAGAAACCCGCTCGCGGCTGCCGATGAACGGCATCCGGAGCGGGTGAGAAGACGAGGCGGTGGTGACGGGACGGTTACTTTGCTTTTTCGATCTTCGAGATGGTGACGGCGGCGTCCTTCAGCTCGCCGGTGACGCTCACACGGTCGCCGGCGAACGTCTTGAGCGACGCCAGGCTCTGGTTCGCGATGGCGAGCACCTTCCCGTCAGAGACCAGGACGTATTTCGACCCGTGACTGACGCACATCTCGGTGCACTCTTTCTCTGACGTTTTCATCCCGTGGTCGCCGTCCATGTGCTTGGCGCCGCACATGGCATCGCTGATGGTTCCCGTCCAGGTTTGCGGCGCGGCAAACGCCGGCGACGCGACGATCGTTCCAAACAACAGCGCGAGTGACAATGTTTTCATGGCAATTCCTCCAATGAGCCGGCACACCACTGCGCCGGTATCGTGATGAGTGAGTGTGTCGAGCCCGCGTAAAATTACACCGAGTCCGCCATGATTTCCCAGGTCTTGTTGAAACGTTTACGCGAGCGCGATCCCGCCGCGATTGACGAGGTGGTTCGTGCTGAATCCCGGCAGATCTACCGCGCCGCGCGCGGGTTAGGGTTTTCTCAGGCGGATGCCGAAGACGTGACACAAGATGTGCTGCTGACTTTTCTTCAAACGTTGGGGCGCTTCGACGGGCGATCGTCGGTGGCAACGTGGCTCTACGGCATCCTGCTCAACAAAGCCCGCGAACGGCGCCGGCGCGACGGACGAGAAGAGTCGCGCGACGCGGCCGATCAGATTTTCGAGAGCTGGTTCGACGAGCGGGGCGCGTGGCGGCGCCCGCCGCCAGATCTGCACCGGCTCATGGAATCGCAGGCCCTGTCGGAGGCTCTCCAGCGCTGCCTCGACACCCTTCCGCCGGCGATTCGCGAGGTGTTCGTGCTGCGTCAACTCGAACAGCTCGATGTCGACGAGGTGTGTAATCTTCTCGGGCGAACGGCCACTCATCTTGGAGTGCAGTTGCATCGCGCCCGCACGCGACTGCGCGCGTGTCTCAGTCAGGCGGGCTGGGGAAGCTCTCGATGATGTCGTGCAAAGACGTCTCCGCGTCGGTCGACTCTGGCCAATGGGAAACGGCGTCGTGGTGGAGACGGCTGCCGGTGTACTTCCATCTGGCGATGTGCCGTCACTGCCGCGCGTTCCGCCGCTACGGCAGAATGATGAACAACGAAGCGGGACGCCTGGGCGAATCGTTCGCCGCGGAACCCGGGCCAGACTTCGACACACGGCTGCGGACCGCACTCGAAACCGACCCGACGCTTCCCGGATAACGGGCGCGCAGGCCGTCGCCGTCTCCCGATTGAACACGCCGCGAAAATCGGTTTTAAAATCATCTCAATGTTGCGCGTCCGTTTTGCTCCCTCCCCCACCGGCTACCTTCACGTCGGCGGCGCCCGCACCGCGTTATTCAACTGGCTGCTGGCGCAGCGTCAGCAAGGCGTGTTCGTGCTGCGCATCGAAGACACGGATCTCGAACGATCGTCAGACGAGATGGTCGAAGGGATTCTCGACGGTCTGCGCTGGCTCGGTCTCGACTGGCACGAAGGACCGGCCGCCGGCGGACCGCACGCGCCGTACTTTCAGGCGCAGCACCTCGAGAGACACCGGGCGATGGCCGCGGATCTTGTGCGCCGCGGCCGTGCCTACGCGTGCTACTGCACGCCTGAAGAGATCACCGCCAAGCGCACGGCCGCGGAGGTCGCCGGCGGCGGATGGAAATACGACCGCACGTGCCGGAGGCTGTCGGCCGAACAGATCGCGGCCTTCAACGCCGAAGGGCGGCCGCACGCGGTGCGGTTTCTCGTTCCCGACGGGACGACGCGCTTCGACGATCTCGTGCATGGCCCCATCGAGTTCGATCACGCGAACCTCGACGACTTCGTTATATTGCGCTCGGACGGACAGCCGACCTATCACCTGTCTGTCGTCTCAGACGACATCGAGATGCAGATCACACACGTCATCCGCGGCGACGATCACATCTCGAACACGCCGAAGCAGATTCTGTTGTACGAAGCGATGGATGCGCCGATCCCACGGTTTGCCCATGTGCCGCTGATTCTTGGTCCGGACAAGAAGCGGTTGAGCAAACGTCACGGCGCGACGTCGGTCATGGAGTACGCGCGTCAGGGATATCTGCCGGAGGCGATGGTCAACTTTCTCTCGCTGCTCGGATGGTCGCCGGGAAGCGGCGATCGCGAGCTGTTCACACGCGACGAACTCGCCGGGGTCTTCGACGTCAGCGGCATCAACGGCGGCAACGCCGTCTTCAATCAGGAAAAGCTCGACTGGTTCAACCAGCAGCACATGATGCGGCTGCCCATCGCGGAGCTCGCCACTCGCGTGAAGCCGTGGTTCGAACAGGCTGGACTCTGGCGCGATGACTATTCGACGAGCCGGCGCGAGTGGTTCTTCGCGGTCCTTGAGCTGCTACGTCCGCGCGCGAAACGGCTCGACGAGTTCGTGCCGCTCGGCCGATTTTTCTTCGACGACACCCTCGACTTCGACGAACGCGCGGTGGCAAAACACCTGTACCCCGCCGGCATCGGCGAAGTGCTACAGGCGCTCCTCGTCGCGCTCGATCACCTGCCGTCGTACGATCCGGCAACGCTCGAAGTGTGCGTCCGCGGCACAGCCGACGCGCACGGACTTAAAGCGAGCGCGTTCATTCATGCCGTGCGCGTGGCGGTCACCGGCAGAACAGTGAGTCCAGGATTATTTGACGTGCTCTCACTGCTCGGACGCGACCGCGTTCGCGCGCGGCTCGACGTCTGGGCACGCTCAGCGGGTTAGGTGTTTTTCGCGGGGATGCGGGCTGACGATGACGGTTAC
>JAISPN010000270.1 GCA_031274845.1 Acidobacteriaceae bacterium | reverse complement strand
CGCACTCGCAGCTTATCGCCATGCCGATTGTGCCCGATCTGGTGAAAGTCGAGATCGAGGGCGCGCGCAAGCACTACAAGGACAAGGAACGCTGCGTCTTCTGCGACATCATCCGTCAGGAGATCTCGATGAACCGGCGGATCGTCTCGGAGAACGCCGAGATCGTCGCGCTGTCGCCGTATGCGTCGCGGTTTCCGTTTGAAACGTGGCTCCTGCCGCGTGTCCACGGCGCCCGGTTCGAGGATGCGCCGCGTCAGGTGTACGAGAGCCTCGCGCGGATGCTGAAGTCGGTGCTGATGCGGATGAACAAGGTGCTCGAGTCGCCGTCCTACAACCTGGTCATCCACAACTCGCCGTTCGATGAGCGTAATCTGGATTATTACCACTGGCACGTGGAGCTGATGCCGCGGCTGACGCGGACGGCAGGCTTCGAGTGGGGCACCGGCTTCTACATCAACCCGACGTCTCCGGAAGAAGCGGCGCAGGTGCTGCGGAACGTCAAGGTCTAGCGCGAGTAAACGATCATGCGGATGCGTGTGGCGATGCTGTGCGTGGGGGTGGTGCTGACGCTGCCGCTGTCGGCGGAGACGCCGATTCACGCGACGGCCCGGCCCGGCGCCACGCCGCCGTGGGACAAGGGGATTCTGCCGGTGAATCCCGAGCGGTACTACGCCGCCATCGAGTGCGGCAAACAGGGCGGCGCCGATCCGCCGTGCGTGTTCTGGGACACGGGGCTCTGCAAGAATCCTGATTTCACACTGGCGGTGTACACCGGCTACAAGGCGGTGGCGTACGAGGTGTGGCAGGCGGTGTCGCACAAGCAGCCGGCGCCGCAACCAAACTATCAGGCGGCACAGCAGACGCGCGTCACGATCGGGATTACGCCGGTCCGTGGATCGACGAACACGTTTACTGGTCTGGTCCTGACGCGTGGCGGCACAGCGGTGCCGCCGGTCGATCGGTCGCTCGGTAGCGGCGGCGGGCGGTATACGTTCGACTATCCGGCGTTTGCGCCGACCTCCGGGATCACACTGGAACTCACGGGCAAGACGAGCACGATGTCGTGCGTGATCGATCGCGAAGTGCTCGCGCAATTCAGATGACAGGACGCTCGCGCGGGCGCTCGTGTCTTGCTCCGCGGTGCTTTCGTGTGGTACGTTCTAGAGGTTCGGGCGAGCGGGAATAACTCAGTGGTAGAGTGCGACCTTGCCAAGGTCGAAGTCGCGGGTTCGAATCCCGTTTCCCGCTCCACTTTTTGATGTGCGGCCCCTTGCGGGCCGTTCGTCGTTATAGGCCTCTCGAACGGCGCCGTCGCCAAGTGGTAAGGCAGAGGTCTGCAAAACCTCCATCCCCAGTTCAAATCTGGGCGGCGCCTCCATTCTTCGATTCCAACCGTCTTTTTACTTGCCATCTTCCACCAGACTGCAAAAAGCTTGGATCGGCGCCCCGTGCTCGTCACTGCTGCGGAATGGGAGTGCATCGCGCACGGGCACAGTGAGAACTGTCATGACGGACATATTGAAACGCACACAGCACTGCACGCTCTGTACGGGCACACCCTGCGAGGAGGACGCGCTCGTCTGCGCTGACCTGCCCGATGGGGTTGGGCGGCGTACCTTCCTCACAAAAAGCGTGCTCATGGCCGCCGCGGCCGCGCTCACCGCCGCCTGCGGATCGGGCAACAGTGGTGGCAACTTTGCCAGCCCCTCGTTGCCGGCTGGGACCACCATCAACATAAACACGTATCCAGCGCTCGCCAACGTGAACGGCATCGCGACGGTCAACGTGTCGAGAACGTCGATCGCGATCGTGCGGACGGGCACCGCGTCCTTCCTGGCCTTGTCGCTCGTCTGTCCGCACCAGGGCGGAACGATTTATTCGTACAGCGGTGGTTTTCAGTGCTCCGTGCATGGAGCGACGTTCAGTCAGACCGGCCAGTGGAGAGGCGGTCAGCGTACGTCGAACATGTATTCGTACACGACGTCATTTGACGCGACGACAGGGACGCTGACGATTAGCTAACTCATCTGATTCATCCTGACTACTCGTCAGTTTCCTCGGACGTAAGCGCTTCGAGAATGAATAGACGGGAAAGTTATAATGAATCCATGAAGCACACACACCTCGACACGCCCTGCGCGGGCACACACTGCGATCGTGGAGCGGTCGTCAGCATTCAGGATCTGCCCGAGAGCGTTGGGCGGCGTCTCTTCTTTATCCAGAGCGCGCTCATGGCGGCTGGCGCGGCGATTGCGGCCTGCGGATCAGGGGACGGCAATAGCAATAGCAATGGGAACATCGCGGCGCCGTCGTTGCCAACCGGGACCTCCGTCAACGTGAGCTCGTATCCAGCGCTCGCCAACGTGGGCGGCATCGCGACGACGACGTTGGGGAAAACGCCGGTGGCGATCATCAAGACGGGCGCCTCATCCTTCACGGTGTTGTCGCTCAGTTGTCCGCATCAAGGCACGACCGTTCGTCAGCAGGGGAGTGGCTTCCAGTGCCCCAATCACGGAGCGACGTTCAACCAGAGCGGTCAGTGGACCGGTGGCCAGCGCACGTCGAACCTGCGGTCGTACACGACGTCGTTTGACGCGACGACAGGAACACTGACGATCGGCTGAGTTGTCCGACTTCACTCATCACCGAGGCGCGTACGGAGCAGGACGAGGCGTTCTGCTCCGCGCGTGTTCTCGCTTCGATTGGCACGAGGTCAGTCTCGGCCTCAAAACCGGACATTGCGAGTACACTGCTTCTGGATTTTTTCTGGAACATACTTTGTAAACGTCAGGCATCGAGGGTAACCGTGATGAGACCGTTTCTATTCATGCTGTGTTTCCTTGGACTCACCGCAACCACCACGTTCGCGCAGGGGGCTGCACTGCCGGCGCCGCTTCCAGCTCCACCGCAGGTGGCGGCTTCCTATTCGTCGCAAGAGCTCGATCGCGTCGTGTCGCCGATTGCGCTCTATCCCGATCCGCTGCTCGCGCAGGTGCTGTCTGCCTCGACCTTCTCGCCGGATATTCCCGCGGCCGCGCAGTGGGCGGATCAGCATCACTATCTGTCATCGGCGCAATTGCCCGCGGCGATGAGCACGGATCAACTGCCGTGGCAGCCGAGCGTCCAGGCGTTGCTGCCATTTCCGCAAGTGCTCGACATGATGGCGTCATCCATGCCGTGGACCGAGGAACTCGGCGCGGCCTTCCTGGTCTCGCCCACGCAGGTGATGGACGCCGTGCAGCGTCAGCGTCAGGCGGCCTATAGCTACGGCTACCTGCGCTCGAACGCGCAGATTGCCGTCAGCGCAGGGCCGTATATCGAAATCACCCCCGTCAACCCGGCGATCATCGTGGTGCCGTACTACGACCCGTCGATCGTATTCGTGGCCCCGCGTCCGCGCTTTGCCGTCTCGACGGCGATCCGTTTCGGAGTGGGCATCAATCTCGGGGTTGGCTTCGCTCCGTGGGGCTGGGGGACGACGCGTTTCGGTTGGGGCCAGCATGTGATGTATGTGAACAACGCCCCGTGGCAACGCACGTGGACGAACCGCACCTCGTATGTGCATCCGTATACCGCGATGCCGCGCTACAACGTGAGCAGCCCTCGTGTGGCCGACCAGCATATGCTGAGCCCCCGCAGCCCACGCGAGCGCGCCGCGGATAGTTCAGGTCAGCGCCGCAAGGAAGAGCACCGCGCCCCCGCTCCAAGTAAGCCAGCTCAAAATAAGAAAGGCCGCGGGGGACGTTGACGAATTACCACACCGTCTGATGCACCAAGAACGCCGGCGTGCGCGGAGCAGAATGAGACGTTCTGCTTCGCGCGTCGCATCCGGCGGCAGGGCTGCCGGAACTCCCACAGCCGTGCTTGACTCATCCCCCACGAAATCTTCTGCCAGCCCATCATCCGCGTCGACTGTCGTGCGCGTGTCTCGCTCTTCGAGTGGTGCGAGGTCAATCTCGACCTCAAAACCGGACATCGCGACGCATTTCTTCCGAAATTTTTCTGGAACACACTTTGTAAAGGTTGTGCATCGAGGGTAACTGCGATGAGACCGTTTCTGTTGATGCTCTGTGTGTTTAGTTCGACTGCAACCGCGACATTCGCGCAGACCGCGCCGTACGGGGCGCCACTGCCGGCGCCACCGCAGGTAGCGGCCAGCTATCCGCCGCAAGAACTCGATCGCATCGTGTCGCCGATTGCGCTCTATCCCGATCCACTGCTCGCGCAGATGCTGTCTGCCGCGACCTTCTCGCCGGAGATTCCCGCGGCCGCGCAGTGGGCGAATCAATATCACTATCTGTCGCCGGCGCAATTGCCTCCCATGATGAGCGCGGGGCAATTGCCGTGGCAGCCGAGCGTGCAGGCGTTGCTGCCGTTTCCGCAAGTGCTCGACATGATGGCGTCCGCCATGCCGTGGACCGAGGAACTCGGCGCGGCTTTTCTGGTGTCGCCGGTGCAGGTGATGGACGCCGTCCAACGTCAGCGCCAGGCGGCGTATAACTACGGCTACCTGCGCTCGAACGCGCAGATGATCGTTCGCACGGGACCGTATATCGAGATTATTCCCGTCAACCCGGCGGTCGTCTTCGTGCCGTACTACGACCCCATGATCGTGTTCATGCCTCCGCGTCCGCGCTTCGTCGTTGCTGGCGCGATTCGTTTC
>JAISPN010000117.1 GCA_031274845.1 Acidobacteriaceae bacterium | reverse complement strand
GATTACTACAACAGACGCGTGCGCGCCGTCGGACCTGACGGGCAAATTCGCGCCGTCAGCGAAGGGGGCATCGGCAATTTCGAAGCGCCAACGCGTGTCGCCTACTCGCCGCGCGCGGGCGGATATCTGTATGTCACCGACTCCACGCGCGATCGCGTCATCGCGCTGAACATCGCCAAGAGCGCGCCGAACCTTGTGCGCCCGCGTCCCGCGTCACCGCTCCCGGCGACTCCGGCAAGGAAACCGCACGGATGACGCCCGCGCCGCCGCTGGCTCCCGATCGCCCGCTCATTCCATGGGCGCTGTCGTTCATGCGTCCCTATCGCGGACGCGTCGCGCTCCTCGCGCTGCTCGTGCTCGTGCAGATTGCGCTCGGCGCGCTGGAGCCCTGGACGCTCAAGGTCGTCGTCGACTACGTGCTCAGCGATCACGCGATCCCGGCGCCGTACGGCCCATGGATTCTGGCGACGCTTGGCGACAGCCGCCTCACCTGGCTCATCGTGTTCGTGCTGGCTGGCGTCGTATTGCAGATCGTCAATCAGTTCGCGACGGCCTACGGCATGCAGATTCAGGTCGATACCGGCCAGCGCATGGTGTACGACCTTCGCTATCGCCTCTTCGCGCACATCGAATCGCTCGGGCTGAACCATCACATCACGACCAGCACCGGCGACGCGGTGTACCGCATCGACGTCGATTCCTATTCGCTTGAAAATCTGGTGCTGAGCGGCGTCTTTCCGCTCGTCACCTCGTTCATCACGCTGTTGGTGATGTTCGGCTTCCTGCTGAAGCTCGATGTCACGATCGCGCTGCTCTCGCTGACGGTGATTCCGTTTCTGTTCCTGAGCCTGCGCTACTACGCATCGACGCTCTCGGCGCAGGAAGAGCGCGTCAAGGAGCTGGAATCGTCGCTCATCAGCCATCTCTACGAGACGTTTACCGCCATCCGTCTCGTCAAGAGCTTCGCGCGCGAGGACTACGAGTCGGCGCGCTACAAAGCTTCCGGCCAAAAGACGATGCAGGCGCGGATCGATGTCACCTGGCAGCAGGCGCTCTTTGGCGTCGCGGTTGCCGCGATCACGATCCTCGGCACCGCGCTCGTCGTCATCGTCGGCGGCCTGCACGTGATGCGGGGCACGTTGACGGTTGGCAGCATCTTCGTCGTCATCAACTATCTCGGCGCGGTGTACGGTCCGCTGTCGGCCATCGCGCACACGACCGGACAGTTGCAAGGCGCGGTCGCCGGCGCGCGCCGCGTCCGCGCGATGCTGGCGCTCACGCCAGAAACAGTCGAACAGCCCAACGCCATCGACGCAACGGCCATTGAAGGGCACGTGTGCTTCGACAACGTCAGCTTCTCGTATCCCGACGGCACGGAGGTGTTGCGCGAGATCAGCTTTCAGGCGGACCCCGGAGAAATGGTCGCGCTTGTCGGTCTCACCGGCGCTGGCAAGACGACGCTCGTGAGTCTCATTCCACGGTTCTATGACGCCACGAGTGGCGCCGTGCGCATCGACGGCCGCGACGTCCACGACTACCATATCCGCTCGCTCCGCGAGAAAATCGCCATCGTGCCGCAGGACGCCGTGCTCTTCTCGGGAACGATTGCCGAAAACCTCCGGTATGGACGCCTCGATGCGAGCGATGAAGACGTCGAGAACGCAGCCAAAGCGGCGCACGCGCACGACTTCGTGGCGCGGCTGCCGAAGAAATACGACACAAAGGTGGCGGAAGCGGGTGGCGGCTTCTCTGGCGGAGAGCGTCAACGTCTCAGCGTCGCGCGCGCGATTTTAAAAAACGCGCCGGTCCTCATTCTCGACGAGCCCACCTCGTCACTCGATGCGATCTCCGAGGAGATCGTCTTTGCCGCGCTCAGACGGCTCCGCGCCGGCCGCACGACGATCGTCATCGCGCACCGGCTCTCCACGGTCAGGGACGCGGATCAGATTCTCGTGCTCGACGGCGGCCGCATCGTGGCGCACGGCCGGCACGAAGCGTTGCTTCAGACCAGTTCGCTCTATCGCCGCATGTGCGCGCGTCTTTCCGTCGGTAAATCGCTCGACGAACCGGAGACGGTCGACGAACTGCTGCACGCGGCCAAGGAGCCGGTCTCGTGAAGATTCTCTTCGCGGGTATCATTGCCCGCTATCCGTTCGGCGGCGTCACCTGGTGCTCGTTGATGTATCTGCTCGGTCTGCGCGCGCTCGGGCACGAGGTGTTCTACATCGAAGACACCGGCGAGTGCGTCTACGACCCGGTGCTGAACACCGTGTCGACCGATCCGGTGTACGGCACCACGTACATCCACAACGCGCTGGCGCCGTTCGGGCTGGGCGATCGCTGGGCGTTCGTCAACTACGACGGCACCTACCACGGACAATCCGCGGAGACCGTGCGCGCCTTCTGCAAAGACGCCGATCTCTTCATCAACCTGTCGGGCGGATCGTGGTTCTGGCGCGACGAGTACCAGAAGATCCCGCGCTCGGCGTTCATTGATTCCGACCCCGCGTTCACGCAGCTGGCGATTGCCAAAGCGGAACCGTGGTACGTGAAGTTCTTCGAGCAGTTCGATCACCTGTTCACGTTCGGCGCAAACATCGGGACGCCCGCATCGGCCATTCCGGTCGGCCACTTTCGCTGGCATCACACCTGGCAACCGGTGACGCTTGGCGACTGGCGCACAACAGTGCCGTTCCGCGATCGGTTCACGACGGTGATGACCTGGCAGATTGAAAGCTTTGCCGACGTCGGCGGCAACAAGGACATCGAATTCCTGCGCGTCATCGATCTCCCGTCGCGCACACAGCAGCCGTTCGAGCTGGCCATCAACGGACCGCAATCGCTGCTCCGGCAGCACGGATGGTCGACGGTCGAGGCGATGCAGGTCTCGCGCTCGCCAGAGCACTACCGTCAGTTCATCCACAGCTCCAAAGCGGAGTTCGGCGTCGCCAAGCACACCTATGTCGCCAACCACACGGGATGGTTCAGCGATCGGACCGAGTGCTATCTGGCCGCCGGACGCCCCGCGCTCGTGCAGGACACCGGCTGGACGAAGCACCTGCCCCACGGCGAAGGGCTGCTCGCCTTTTCCAACCTTGACGAAGCAGTTGCCGGCATCGACGCACTTAACGCCAACTACGCTCGGCACGCGCAACGCGCCACGGAGATCGCGCGCGAGCACTTCGACGCGGATCGCGTGCTGACGGCGCTCCTCGACATATGCGCCCGCTGAACATCGCGCACGTCGCGCCGGTGGCCACGCCGGTTCCGCCGCCGAAATCGGGGTCCGTGCAGCTCATGACGTCGCTGCTCACCGAAGGGCTCGTCGCGCGCGGACACAACGTCACGCTCTTTGCGACCGGCGATTCGACGACAAAGGCCACGCTCCACGCGACGTTTCCACACGGCTACTGGCAGGACGAAACGATGTGGCCGTGGGAGCTGTACGAGATGCTCAACATGTCGGCCGCCGTCGAGCGCGCGCGCGACTTCGACATCATCCACTACGAAGCCGCGTACTACCCGATGTCGCTCGCCTTCACGCGGCTCTCGCCGACGCCGGTGGTGCAGACGCTTCATCACTCGCCGAGCCCGGCGGAGGTCAAGCTGTGGGCGAACTATCCAGAAGCGCCGTTCATCGCCATCTCAAAGGAGCAGGCGCGGCTGCTCGCCGGGCTGAACGTCTCGTCGATCGTCCTGCACGGGATCGACACCGATCGATTTGATTTCCGCGCGACACCGGACGACTACCTGTTGTTCCTTGGCCGGTTCACCGCGGGCAAGGGAGTCGTGCAAGCGATTCAGGTCGCCAAGCGCCTTGGCATGCGGCTGCTCCTCGCCGCGGCGCCTGAAGCGTACTACTACGAGCAGGTCGCGCCGCTCGTGGACGGCGAGCAGATTGTCTACGTCGGCGAAGCCGACTTCGACCAGAAGGTGAAACTGTACGGCGGCGCGCGCGCGCTGCTCTATCCCGTTCAGGCGGGCGAACCGTTCGGCCTCGTGCTCGCCGAAGCGATGGCCTGCGGCACGCCGGTCGCGGCGCTCAATCGCGGCGCGGTCGGCGAAGTGGTCGATGACGGCATCACGGGGTACGCCTTCGAATCACTCGACGAGATGGCCGAGCGCATCGACGAGGTCTTCGCGCTCGATCGCGCGCGCGTGCATCGTCATGCGGTCGCGCGCTTCGGCATCGATCGCATGACGGACGAGTACGTCGCCGCCTATCGGAAGATCCTCGCTGAGGGGGCGCACCCCCGATCGTCACGATGATCACTTCCGCGTTCATCGGACGGACCGTGCTTGCCGTCTTCGCGCACCCAGACGACGAATCGTTGTCGTGCGGCGGAACGCTGGCGCGGCTGGCCGATGACGGCCTGCGGGTCGTCGTCGTCACCGCGTCACACGGCGAACGTGGCGGCACGGATGGTCCTGTGCACGATCCCGCGCTCGGCGACATTCGCGCGCGCGAGATGCGAGCGGCGGCCGAGGCGCTCGGCATCGCCGGTCTCATCATCGGCGATCATCCCGACGGCGAACTGCGGTGGGCGCACGTCGGCGAACTGCACGCGGAGCTGACCGCGCTCATCCGTCATCACCAGCCAGCCGCGGTCATCACCTTTGGCGCGGACGGATTGTATTGGCACGCCGATCACATCGGCGTGTACGAGCGGACGCTGATGGCCGTCCAGGTCAGCGGCGCAGAACCGCCGCCGCTCTATCACGTCACCATGCAGCGCGGCGTGATGCCAGAGATCGTGAACGCGGCGAAACGGCGCGGGTGGATGCCGCCGCAAAAAGGGTTCTGGAGCCTCATCCCGGAATCGTTTGGCATCGCCGCCGAGCCTCCAACGCTGACCGTTGACGTCGGCGACTGGGTACCGCGCAAGATGCGCGCGCTCCTCTGTCACAAGAGTCAGCTCGGCGAACAGCACCCCTTCGAGTTTCTTCCACCCGCTGACGCTCGCCGTCTTCTCGGGTGTGAGTATTTTCACCGCGCCAACATTCCAACCACCGCGCCGCCACTCCTGGAGCAGCTATGCACCTAGAACTCTTCGACATCCTTCGCTGTCCCTACTGTGGGGGACGCCTCGAACTGGTCACGTCGCTGCCGCATCGCGCGGCCAGCGATCGCATCCACGACGGCATTCTCGGCTGTCACTGCTGCATCTTTCCGGTCGTCGATGGCATCCCGGTGTTGCACCTGCAACCGTCCGCCATCACCGCGCGTGAGCACGTCGAAGCGGGACGCTTTCCGCTGGCGCTTCGCACGATGATCGGCGTGGATGATGCGGCGCAGGCGGAACAGTTCGAAGCGACCGCGGCCAACGCGCAGTCGACCTACCGCGACGTAGTTGCGGCGATGGGGCCCAACTTCGAGGGGGGCTATTTTCTCTATCGCTTCTCGGACCCAACCTTCATCGTTGCGAATGCCGTCGTGCGCGCCGTGGCAAGCACAGTGCTCCACGGCACGCGGCGCGCGATCGACATCTGCGGCGGATCGGGTCACCTGACGCGCTCGCTGATGGATCTGTCGACGCCCGCGCCGGTACTCGCCGATCTGTTCTTTCCGAAAGTCTGGCTGGCGAGGCGCTTCACGGCGCCGGGATGCGCGCCGGTCTGCTGCGACGGCAACGCGCCGATGCCATTTGTCAAAGGCGCCTTCGGCTACGCGATGTGCTCCGACGCGTTTCAGTACATCTGGACGAAGCGTCAGTTCGTCGGCGAGATGAGCCGGCTGGTCGACGATGCCAAGGCTGGCGGCGCCATCGTCATCAACCACACACACAACCAACTCACCTGGAGCCCGTCGCACGGACAACCGCTCGCGCCGGCCGGCTACCGCGATCTGTTCGAGCAGCTCACGCCGCACATCTACGGCGAAGCCGGACTCTTTGGCGACGTCGTGGACCATGGCCGCGTGGATCTGTCTCGCGCCGATTCGGAAGACGCGCTGAACAGCGACCCGGCGCTCACGCTCGTGGCGTCCGCCAACGACGCGGTGTTCCGCGCGCACGCCGTGACGAAACCGGAAGGGCTCGAACGCGAGTTCCGCATCAACCCGCTCTATGCGATCGAGCAACGCGGAGACACCGCCGAGCTCACGCTGACCTTCCCCGACAGCGCGTACGAAGACGAATACGGCGCCTGCCGCCGCTATTTGCCCGAGCGCGCCTCCGTGCGCCTGGCCGATCTCGACGCGCTCGCCAGAGGCGAACGCCCCTCGGCGGCGACCGACCTGCTCGAACGGCGCGTCATCCTCGAACTGCCGGTGAACTACTACTGACGGATGTCGGCGGCGAAACATCAGCCATTACGCCAAACGCCGTATCTGTTACGCTAGGTCACGTAATGGAAAATCCTTTTGTCTACGGCGAGGTCGTGCCGGCCGCGGCGTTCGCCAATCGCGTGGTCGAGCTCGAACGTCTGGTGCAGGATCTCGCGTCCGGCCAGAAAGTGTTTCTCATCTCACCGCGGCGGTACGGGAAGTCGTCGCTCATCCGCCGCGCGCTTGCCGTGATGAGCCGGCGCGGGGCGATCCCGATTGAAGTCACCGTCAGCAGCTTCAGCTCGTACGTCGCGTTTCTCGAAGGCTACACGCGCGCCATCGCGGCAACCGAGACGCGTCCCGACCGTCTGCGCGACTGGCTGGGGACGGCAATCACCTCGGCCCGCGCCGAAATCCGCTATGAGAGCTCGTCGAGCGCCTCGCGGACCGGCTCGATGGCCGTCTCGTTTCCGGGCGTCCGCTCCGAGCGCGATGTCTCGCAGCTCGCGCAGGAAGTGTTCGAGCTGCCCGCCCGTCTCGCGCACGCACGCGGACGCAAGGTCGTCGTCGCGCTCGACGAATTTCAGGCGATTCTCGGGTTTAATGGCGGGTCCGTCGAGCACACGCTGCGAGCGGCCGTCCAGCATCAGCGCGATGTCGCGTATGTCTTTGCCGGCTCCGAACCGAGCTTGATGGAAGAGATGCTGACGCCGAAGCGCCCCTTCTACAAAGCGGGCCCGGTGATGCGTCTTGAAAAAATTCCCGCGGACGAATTCGCCGCGTTCATCGACGACCGATTTTCACGATCGGGTCTGCGTCCCGAACCCGGACTCGGCGCGGCGATTGTCGATCTGGCGAGCAATCTGCCCTACGACGTCCAGCGTCTGGCGCACGAAACCTGGGACGGCGTGCGCGCGGCCAGCCGCCGTCGCGCCACGCTCGACGATCTGCACGAGGCGCTCAAACGTCTATTAGTGGAACAGGACATCCTATTCGAAGCGACGTGGCGGCGGCTGACGCTGGCGCAACGCGCGGTGCTCCGCGCCGTGGTCATCGAAG
>JAISPN010000227.1 GCA_031274845.1 Acidobacteriaceae bacterium | reverse complement strand
CGATCACGTCGTGTTCGACTCGGCCAGCGGCCTCAATCGTCCGCCGCAGGCGCGCCGCATCGGATTCGTGCTGCAACATCTGGCGCTCTTCCCGCACCTCACCGTCGCGGAGAACATCGAGTACGGCCTCGGGCAGCTCTCGGCATCCGAGCGGCGCCAGCGCGCACTCACCATCGCGCGTTCGTTCCGGATCGATCATCTGCTCGACCGCACGCCGTCAACGATTTCAGGAGGCGAGCGGCAACGCGTCGCGCTCGCGCGATCGCTCGTCACCGACCCGGCGTTGCTGCTGCTCGACGAACCGCTCTCAGCGCTCGATCACGCGACGCAGTCGCTCATCATGAGCGATCTCCGCGCCTGGAACAGCGCGCGCCACATTCCGATCCTGTACGTCACGCACGCGCACCGCGAAGTCTTCGCGCTGGGCGAACGCGTCCTCGTGCTTCAGGAGGGACGCCTCGTCGCGGACGGCTTGCCGCACGATGTCATCCACGCGCCAACCCACGAGACCATCGCGCAGATTGCCGGATTTGAAAATATCTTCGACGCGACAATCACCGCGCTCTGGCCCGAGCGCGGCACGATGGAATGCCGACTCTCGGCATCGACAGACATCGAGGTACCACTCACACGAGGGACGCCGGGCGCTCATGTCCGCGTCGCGATTCACGCGGGCGACATTCTTCTTGCGAGCGAGCCGCCACGCGGACTGAGCGCGCGCAACGTGCTGCCCGGCACCGTGCGCCACGTGCGACGCGAAGGGACGCTGGTGGTCGTGACTGTCGACGCCTCTCCCTCGTTCGAGGTGCACGTCACAATCAGCGCCGAAGACGCGTTGGGGTTAACCGAAGGACGCGCCGTGTGGCTGGTCATCAAAACGCATTCCTGCCATCTGGTGACACCAACGCAACAGGCTCAGCCGTCAATCTCTTCCAGTTCGTTCAGCACATCGAAGATGTGATCGGCCGCGGCCTGCAGTTCGCGGACGATCTCGCGGTTCGCGGCATTCTGCTGCGCGACGAGCGCGCGGCGCGCCTCGTCGATGTCGCGCAGACACACAGCGATGTCTTGCCGTTTCGCGTCAGGCATCCGGAAAACACGATGGTCCGGCGGCGGCGCCTCGACATCTGCCTGACGGTGTCCCGGGTCGCGGTCGCGGTGGCGGAGTCGTCCTGAGTGGGCCATATCGTTGCTGAGGTTTTTATAGCGTATTACCGGCGTGTCACGCTCGACACGCCAAGTCGGTATAAAGTGTCGGTCGGCATCACGCCGCTGCCCTCTGATTGGACAGGGCGTTCCGAAGGAGCTACTCATGTGCGATCAGGATCATTTTGAAGACGACCGGCTGCAGTACGAGGCGCGCGGCCTCGTCACACGCCGGCAGTTTGGCATGCTGCTCGGCGCAGGCATGGCGATGGCGCTGCCGAAAGTCGTTGGCGCGGTCGCGGTCACGGAATCGGAGGTCAGCATCAAGACGCCGGACGGCACCTGCGACGCGTACTTCGTGCACCCGGCGACAGGCACCGCGCCGGGCGTGCTCATCTGGCCGGACATCTTCGGGCTGCGTCCCGCCTTCCGTCAGATGGGCAAACGTCTCGCGGAAGCCGGCTACGCGGTTGTCGTCGTCAATCCGTTCTACCGCAGCAAGAAAGCGCCGACCGCATCCGCCGGCGCCGCCACGCCCATCGCGGAACTACAGCCGATTGCCGGCACGCTGAACGAAACGACGCACATGTCCGATGCGAAAGCGTTCATCGCGTGGCTCGATCAACAAGCGGCGGTGGCCAAGAATCGCAAGATCGGCACGCAAGGCTACTGCATGGGCGGTCCGATTGCGTTTAGAACCTCCGCGGCGGTGCCCGATCGCGTCGGCGCGGTGGCGTCATTTCACGGCGGCGGTCTAGTGACCGATCAGCCGAACAGCCCGCACCTGCAGGCGGCAAAAACCAAAGCGCAGTTCCTCATCTGCGTCGCGCAAAACGACGATGCCCGATCGCCAAACGACAAGACGGTGATGAAGGACACGTTCGCGAAGGCGAATCTACCGGCGGAAATCGAAGTCTACAAGGGCGCGCACGGCTGGTGCCCGCCCGATTCGGGTGTCTACAACGAAGGCGAAGCCGAACGCGCCTGGGCGCGGTTGCTCGTGCTGTACGGCAAGGCGCTCGCGTAATTTTTCGTTCGCGCGAGGTTCGGACCGGGCATCCCGGCTCCGAACCTCGTGTCCTCTCTGACGAATCGCCTGCGCGCCGATTCGCCGCCTACCGCACCGTCGGATATGTGATCCCGAGCTGTTCAAGATACGTCTTGTACTTCGTGGCGTCGTAGTAGTACTTCTTCATCTCCGGCCGGTACTTCTCCATCGTCGCCTTGTTCAACCAGATGGCCGGTTTGTCTTCAGCGCGAAGGAGCGGGATGTACTTGTGATCCTTCGTCTGGACGTTCTTGAAGTAGTCCCACGCCGCCGAGACGAGATCGGGGCGCGTCATGAGATCGAGCACCTCCATCGCCTGCGCCTTCGCGCCAGCGGTCGTCCCTTTGTGCGCGATCGGTGTCGCCATCGAGACGGCGTTCGCCCAGTTGTGACCTGGCCCGGCCTGGATGTTGGCTGGATACCGCAAGGTGATCGTCGGCACGATCCACGAGACGTCGCCGATGTCATCCGATCCACCGCCACGTTTTTCATCGTCGGGAATTTCCACGCGCCCCGAGAGCGGACGGATCGTTTTCGCCATCCCGACCTCGGGCACTTTCATTTCGCGCTGCAACGCCTTCGCCAGCGTCTCATCCGCATCGCTCCACTTCGGCAACCCGATCGACTCGATGTTGGCGTGCATCGTTTCGGCGATCGGCTTGTTGAAGTGTCCGGGCCACGCCGAGCCGAGGACGCGCGACGAGACCTCGGTGTTCGTCATGAGCGTCGCCCCCTGCGCCATCTTGTTGGCGATATCCCACAGCTCCTTGATGTGCTCGTAGTCGGTTTCGCGGAGGTAGTACCACACCGACGCCGTCGGCGGCACCACGTTCGGCTGATCGCCGCCGTCGGAGATGACGTAGTGCGAACGCTGCTGAATGCGGAGATGCTCACGCCTGAAGTTCCAGCCGGCGTCCATCAGTTCAACCGCATCGAGCGCCGAGCGGCCGCGCCACGGCGCGCCGGCGGCGTGCGCGCTCTCGCCCTTGAAGTTGTACTCGACGGAGATGAGGCCGTTCTGGTTTCCGTCACCCCAACTGGTGTTGAAGTCGGCCGCCACGTGCGCGAACAACGCGACGTCGACATCCTTGAACACCCCCTCGCGCACGTAGTACGCCTTCGTGCCGAGCAGTTCCTCGGCCACGCCCGGCCACAACCGGATCGTGCCCGGCAGTTTCTCGCGCTCCATGATCTTCTTCACGGCAAGCGCCGCCGTGATGTTGAGCGGCATGCCGGAGTTGTGCCCCTCGCCGTGTCCCGGCGCGCCGGGGATCATCGGGTCGTGATACGCGACGCCCGGCTTCTGCGACGCCTGCGGAATGCAATCGATGTCGGAGCCGAGCGCAATCACCGGCTTGCCCGATCCCCAACTTGCGACCCACGCCGTCGGAATGCCGGCCACGCCTTCCTGAACGGTGAAGCCGTTCTTCTTCAGAATGTCGGTGAGATATTTCGTCGTCTCGAACTCCTGAAATCCGAGCTCGCCGAAACTGAAGACCGTGTCGACCATCTGCTGCGTAAAGACCGCCATGCCATCCACTTCGGCGGCGACTTCTTTTTTGTAGTCCGCCAGCTTCGGCGGAGGCGGTGCAAGCACTGTTGGTGGCGGCGACGCGGCATCGGGACGGCTCTGCGCGGCTGGCACCGGCTGCAACATCGGGACGATGAGACAAAACATTAGAGCGACGGCGAGCGATTGTGAAATGTGATTCATCCGCATGACCTGTTCTCCCTTCCCCTACTGGCTCCACGCTCGACACGTGCAGACCACAGTGGTGGCGCCCATCGGGCAGGCGCGCGCACTATAGCATGCGCCGCGCCATCCGGACGCCCTGCCGCGATTCAGACGACGCGCGCGCATTGAGTACAATGCGCGGGATTCCACTCGCCCGGATACACTTCACGTGACATCTCCAGCACCGCCACCGGCAGCCCCCATCGGCATCTTCGATTCCGGCGTGGGCGGCCTGTCCGTGCTCCGCGACCTGCGCGCACTGCTGCCGCACGAAGATCTCCTCTACCTGGCTGATTCCCGCTACGCGCCGTATGGACCGAAAGGCGACGCCTTCATCCGCGAGCGCAGTTTCGCCATCGTCGATTTTCTGCTGGCGCAGGGCGTCAAGGCGATCGTGGTGGCGTGCAACACCGCCACGGCGGCGGCAATTGCCGATCTGCGCGAACGCTACAACCTCCCGCTCGTCGGCGTGGAACCGGCGGTGAAGCCAGCGGCGGCGTTGAGCCTTCGCGGCATCGTGGGCGTGCTCGCCACCAGCGGCACCATCGCCAGCGACAAGTTCATCCGCCTGCAAGACCGCTTCACCGCGCAGGTACACATCCTGACGCGCGCCTGCCCCGGCCTGGTGGAACTCATCGAGGCGCCACGGTTTGATGCTGTCGCCATCACGTCACTGCTACAGGAGTTCACCGCGCCGCTGCGCGAGGCGCACGCCGACGTTTTGGTGCTCGGATGCACGCACTACTCGCTCATCCACGATTTGATTCAGAACGTGATGGGCGCCAATGTCCGCATCATCGACGCCGGACTCGCCGTCGCGCGCGAAACACGGCGGCGGTTGGAAGAACGTGACGCGCTCACGACATCAACGCACGAGGGAACGCTACGATTCTTCACCAGCGGCGATCCCGAAGCACAGCAACATCTGCTAGCGCGCTACTGGGGCGTTGACGCGGAAGTGACGACGTTCTAACCCTCACTGGCGTGAGGCTCCGCTGTCGACCGGGTAAAAATCGCGTGGACCGACGATACTCAGCCGTTCCAGCGGCTTGCCTCCCCATCAAAATCGTAGCTACAATTTAACCAATGGCTGTCACCTACGGCCTTGACAAGGATGCGAAGAATCGCGCGAAGCACGACTGGTCTCTGGCAGACTTCTCAGCCATCACGGCCGCAATCGTCTATCCCGCGAAGAAGGTCAAGGACGAAGTGCGCTACAAGATCGTCGGCCGGATTGGTGCTGTGATGGTCAGCGCGATCATCACCAGGCGCGGCGACGATGTCCGCGTGATCAGCTTACGTAATGCCAGCCGAAAGGAGCGCAGAGACTATGCCTCGTAAGCCGTACGGCATCCCCGATGCCGACAACCCGGAAATCACCACGGACGAGATGGGACAGGGGCGACCTGCCCACGATGTGCTGCCACAGATCTTTGCTGCAGATGGACACGTCACCGTGCCGGTGCTCCCACGCCGACGAGGAAAACAGAAGGCCGCCACGAAGCAGCTGGTCAGTCTCCGGCTCGATCGACAAACATTGGCCGAGTATCGCGCGACCGGGCGTGGATGGCAGTCGCGGATCGATGAAGACCTTGCGGCGGCCGCGCGACGGCGCGCTCGGCGTACGCGCACACACGTCTGACGCCGCCAGCAGATTTACGTCACGCGAAGGCCATCGAGAGGTGACCTTTTCGCGTCATTCGTGGTCACACCGGGGCATATCGTGGCACGTTCCCGATCTGGCCGTTTACTGAAACCAGCGAAAATATTCAGAAATACTAAGGATTTTGGCGCGCCCGGCAGGACTCGAACCTGCGACCCCCGGCTTAGAAGGCCGGTGCTCTATCCAGCTGAGCTACGGGCGCGTAGGGTGGACGTCACGGACGCGCGTCTTCATTCTAGACGCGGCGTTCCGTGATCGGCGAGTGGCTGGTTGCGGTTACGAGGTGACGCTTTCAGGACGGAAGTCGTGCGACGCCACGAGATCGGCGTGGACACGCGCGCGTTCGCGATCGATCTGTTCCGGCGTGGCGCCAAGCGTGTTGAGGATGTTTTCGACAAACGCCAGCGCGATCTCCCCCTCGCCCGAATACACATGCGTCGCGCCGGCGGCTCTGAGTTCCGCCACTTCACGCAAGTACGACGTGCGCGCCAGCACGCGGATCTGCGGGTTGATCGTGCGCACCATCCGGATCACCTCGGCGCTATTCGACATGCCGGCCGACGAGAGAATGGCGTGTGCCGCCGTTGCCGCGCCAGCCGCCTCAATCGTGTCGATGCGCGTCGCATCGCCGTAGATCGCGTCAATCCCTTCGCTGCGCAAGGCACGCACCATGTCGACGTTCAACTCGATGACGGTGGGCACGACGCCGTGGCTTTGCAACTGCCGGGCAA
>JAISPN010000225.1 GCA_031274845.1 Acidobacteriaceae bacterium | reverse complement strand
CCCTTTCGGAAGGGTGCCCGCAAATCCGTTGACCCGGTGATACGGGGTCGGCGTCGCGTCTTTCAAGACATCGAGCGCCGCGTAAATGCTTGGGGCCGTCACGCCGGCGCCCACGACGAGCAGTCCCGCGATTCCCACACTCCATCGATTCCAGTGCATGGCTATCCTCGATTCAATAATTCCGCAGGGATAGTAGTGCCGCTCTGCCGGGAAATCAAACCATCTCACCGCCAGCCGAGCGCCGGGGCAATGTATTTCAAGATGCTCTCGATGATGTGCGCGTTGTAGTCGACGCCGAGCGTGTTGGGGACTGTCACGAGGAGCGTGTCTGCGGCCGCGATCGCTTCGTCGGCGGCAAGGGCCTTGACGAGGACGTCAGGGGTGCCGATGTACGAGCGGCCGAAGATGGCGCGTGTGCTGGCGTCGATGAAGCCGACGTGATCCTGATCGCGGTGGTCGTGTCCGAAATACGTGCGGTCGCGGTCGTCGACGAGCGGGAAGATGCTGCGGCTGACCGAGACGCGCGGCGTGCGGCGGTGCCCGGCGTCTTTCCACGCCTCACGATAGATCTCAATCTGTTTCCGTTGCTGGACGTGGAGTGGTTCGCCGCTCTCGTCGAACTTCAGCGTCGAGCTCTGAAGGTTCATCCCGAGCGTGGCCGCCCATCGCGCGGTGGCATTGGAGCCGGAACCCCACCAGATGCGATCGCGTAGTCCGTCCGCGTGTGGTTCAAGACGCAAGAGTCCCGGCGGATTAGGAAACATCGGACGTGGGTTCGGCGCCGCGAATCCTTCGCCTTTGAGGAGATTCAGCAAGACTTCCGCGTGACGGCGTCCCATCGCGGCATCGTCTTCGCCCTCGGCGGGCGCGTAGCCGAAGTGACGCCAGCCATCGATGACTTGCTCCGGTGATCCGCGGCTGATGCCCAACTGCAGCCGTCCACCGGCGATGAGATCGGCCGCGCCCGCATCCTCAACCATGTACAGCGGGTTTTCGTACCGCATGTCGATGACGGCCGTGCCGATCTCAATCGTCCGCGTGCGCGTGCCGATGGCGGCAAGGAGCGGGAACGGCGAGCCGTGCTGCCGCGCGAAATGATGGACGCGAAAGTACGCGCCATCCGCGCCCAACTGCTCCGCGGCAACCGCAAGATCGATAGCCTGAAGCAACGAGTCGGACGCCGAGCGGACGTGCGACCCGTACGCGTCGCTCCAGTGGCCGAAAGAAAGAAATCCGATCTTTTTTAACGACATCTCTGTACTCTATGCGCGCAGCGAGGATTTTTGTCTAAGGAGCGAGCGGCATGAGCCGCGTGACGACCGTCGCACCGCCCGATCCGACACTCTCCGACCTGAACGACTTCATCAGGCGGCTTGAGTCGGCGTGGGTGTCGCGCATCACGGTACATCGGCAATCGCGTCAAGACAGCGGTCTGCGGCAGATTTACGTGTCGCTCGACGATGAGCGGATGGCGGTGCTGTGCGCGGGCGAAGAAGTGACGCGCGAGCTGTCGCCAGGCACGCACCGGCTTCGCGTTCACAACACGCTCTACTGGAAAACGATTGAATTCACCGTCGCCGTCGGTGAGCACGTGAGCTTCGTCACGGCGAACACGCAGAATTCCCTCACCTTTTCACTCTTCGCGTTCTTTCTCGGGACCACGCCGCTCAGTCTCCTGGTCGAACGAGACGTCGTGGTCTGACGCGTCACGCTCGGGCCGTTCGCGCGTCGCGTTCCAAGGTCGCAATCCAGGTTTCAAACCTGTCGCACAATCCGTTCACGCCGCCGCGCTCGGTCGTGGCAATCGTCTCGTGTCCGTGGACGACTCGCACGGTGGCTTCAAGATTGATGTCGCTTTCGGCCATCGGCTGCGATGCGCCTCGTGCCGCATCGATGCGTGCGCGGGCGACGGCGTCGTCGATCGTCAGATTGCAGATGCCGACGAGCGCGTCCGGGGAGAGCGAGTGTCCCGTCAGCGCGTTCACGGTCTCGTCAAAGGGGACGGCGTTGCCAGGCGCCCAGTAGCGTGCGGCCAGGTCGGCGCCGATGCGCGGGTTGTCGGCCAGGTATCCGTCGCGATCGAGCAGATACGCGCGTGTCTGGTGAACCGCCATCTCGGCGAGCACGTATCCGTGGTAGTACGCGCTCGACTCGCCGCTCAGGAGATGCGGAATGGCCAGCACCGGACGGACGCCAGCGGTGAGTCCTTGAAGTGACGTTTCGATGCGTCGAAGTTCGCGGCACACACGATCAGGCGTGCGCGCGCGGTCGTCAAGTTCGTAGATGGCGCGTTCGGCGAAGGGGACGGTGAGCATCGCGCGAATGTCCCACCCTCGCAGCGCTTGCGTTTCTCGCGCGCTCTGCTCGATGAGTTCGAGCGGCATCGGCTGTCCGCGATCGTCCGTCGCGTACCGGATGCGCCAGTCGGCATCGCCGAGCAGGGCGTCCATGAACATCGACTGCGTTTCGGCATACGCGATGCTGGTGGGAGCGAAGTCCTGACTGAAGCAGGGCGCGTCGCTGAGGATGTTGGCGAAGTGCGCGGCGTGTCCGCCTTCGTGGAAGAGCGTTTCGGCGGCGCGATAGCCGCTGCCGATCTGACCGGCGACGGCATTCGCGGTGAAGTTGATGCGCGCCGGGCGCCAGTGGCCGTCTTCGAAAAACGCAGGACTCGGCCCGTGCATGAATCCGTTTTCATATTTGCCACGACGATCCATCAGATCGAGCGTCAGCGTCGCGCCACGAAACGTCACGCCCAGCGCGGCAAACGACCTTGTCCATCGCCGGAGTGCTGTGGCGAAGCCGAAGTACGGGTCGAGCGCTTCGGTGAGTGTGCCGGCGCGGAGAAACGGAAAGTTCCACGGCTCGCGCGCGCCGGCGCCGTGCGTCTTGTCGAACGTGGCGAGATCCTGCGCGGTCCGCTCGGACGTGCGTCGTTCGAGGTCGTCGAGGATGCCAAAGAGCGTTCGCTTGCTCATGCGCTCGACGGTCGAGACTTTCCAGTCGTAGTAATCCTCGTAGCCGAGCAGGCGGCCGAGGCGATTACGCAGCGCCACGATGTCGAGGAATCCGTGACCAAGGACGAACGGTTCAATCGAGCGGAGCCCGTCGAAGGCGGCGCGGCGTCGCCGCTCGTCGTGTTCGACGCGCATCATCAGCGCGAGCCGCACACTTGAGGCGCGCACGAACTCGCCGCTCTCGGGGTCGGTAAATCCCAGCGGCATGTCGCCGCGTGCGCGTTCCAGCGCCTGCTCGCGTTCGACGATCTCTTCGGACACGGCGCGCGCGGCGGGATCTTCGATGACGTGCGCGGCAAGCGTCGCGATCCACCCGGCGAGGACACGCCGTTCGGCGTCCGATCCTCTGTTCCTGGCGTCGAGATCGCGCAGGCGCGTCAAGCGTTCGGGCGATTGCAGCCATCGGTTGAGCGCAATCTCGGCGCGGGCCAGCGCGTCCTGTGTCTCTGGGCTGGCGTCGATCAACCCCATCTTCGTCTGCCAGAACAGATCTTCCTTGCTGGTGTGCAACGCGAGGTATTCCTCGCGCAGGTCTCGAAGCGTTCCCGCGAGTGTCGGCATGGCTTCTCACGATACGACACTCGTTGGC
>JAISPN010000231.1 GCA_031274845.1 Acidobacteriaceae bacterium | reverse complement strand
CTGCAGGAGCCGCAGCGCCATGAAGGAGTTTGGATCATAGCATGAGTGCCACACTCGACCGATTGCCGTCCGCTGATGTGCGCCAGCAGTTTGGCGATATCGACATCTACCTCTTCGATCAACTCTTGCGCGGACGGTTCGATCGGCGCACGCGCGTGCTCGATGCCGGGTGCGGACGTGGACGGAATCTTTCGTATTTTTTTCAACACGGATACGACGTCCGCGCCGCGGATGTCGACGCGGCCGCGATGAGGTCCGTACAGCAACTGGCCGAGACGTGCGGCGTCACGCTCGCGCCGGACGCTCTCTACTGCGGGTCGCTCGATTCGTTGCCGTGGGCGGATCATGCTGTCGATGCGGTGATCTGTAGCGCCGTGCTGCACTTCGCGCGCGACGAGGCCGACGCGCGCGCCATGCTCGACGAGATGTGGCGCATCCTTGCACCCGGCGGATTATTCTTCGCCCGGCTGGCGACGAGCATTGGTCTTGAAGATCGACTGCCCGCCGCAGTCGGACGGATGACGCTTCCCGACGGCTCCGATCGTTTTGTTGTCGATGAGGCGACGCTGCGAGGGTGGACGGACGCGCTGAACGGTGTGTGGCTCGATCCGATCAAGACGACCAACGTCAACCATCAGCGCGCGATGACGACGTGGGTGATCGAGAAGCGGGCGTAATACGTCCGCTTCTCGATTGGACAGGTTTTACGACTCGGTGTCTGGGCGTCCGAGGCCAAGCTCCTTGCGCACCCGGTCCTCGATCGTCTTGAAGATCTCCGGGTTCTCCTTGAGGAACTGCTTCGCGTTCTCGCGTCCTTGGCCCAGACGCTCGCCGTTGTAGGCGAACCAGGCGCCGCTTTTCTCGACGATGCGCTTGTCGACGGCGAGGTCGAGGAGATCGCCCGTGCGCGAGATCCCTTCGCCGTACATGATGTCGAACTCCGCCTCGCGGAACGGGGGAGCGACCTTGTTCTTCACCACCTTCACGCGCGTCCGTCCGCCAACCATCTGATCGCCGTCCTTGATGCTGGCGATGCGGCGGATGTCGAGGCGCACCGACGAGTAGAACTTGAGCGCGCGTCCGCCGGTGGTTGTTTCCGGGTTGCCGAACATGACGCCGATTTTTTCGCGCAGCTGGTTGATGAAGATGAGGCACGTCTTCGACTTGGCGACAATGCCGGTGAGCTTGCGGAGCGCTTGCGACATGAGACGCGCCTGGAGCCCCATCTGCGCTTCGCCCATTTCGCCTTCGATTTCAGCTTTCGGCACGAGCGCGGCCACCGAGTCGACGACTACGACATCGACGCCGCCGGAGCGGACGAGCATCTCGACGATTTCAAGCGCCTGCTCGCCATTGTCCGGCTGCGACACGAGCAGGTTCTCGATATCGACGCCCAGCTTCTGCGCGTAGACCGCGTCGAGCGCATGTTCGGCGTCGACAAACGCCGCCAGCCCGCCCGCCTTCTGCGCTTCCGCCACTACCTGCAACGCCAGCGTCGTCTTGCCCGAGGACTCCGGCCCGAAGACTTCGATGACGCGGCCACGCGGCATGCCGCCGACGCCAAGCGCGTAGTCGATGCTGATGGCACCGGTCGAGATCGTCTCCATCGGCTGAATCGCGCCCTTTTGTCCAAGGCGCATGATTGAGCCTTTGCCAAATTGCTTCTCGATCTGGCCGAGTGCGAGTTCAACCGCCTTCAGCTTCTCGCGGTCCTGACGCTCATCACGATCGTTTTTTTCCTTCTCAACTACTGCTGGCGGCATGCGTGCTCCTTGCTTGAATGAGGTCCGCCCGTCGTGGGCGGAAGTGATGCTGAAAGCGTGGGTATTCTAGAGTTGTGCCGAGCGAAAGTCAAACGCGAATACACACGTTGTGTGATTTTAAGATCTTGTAGTTGAGTCATTTGCGGTCATTTGACACTTTCGCCTTTCTTCGCGGTCTGTGCAAAATCTGCCATGATGACGGCCGAGATGCCGAGCCCTCTTGGCCATGCCCTTGCCGGACTTGCCGTCGGATTCGCCGGCCTCGATCCAAACGCCAGGCCTGACGCTAATCTGCTCGATCGGCCGTCCACGTTTCTCATGGCGAGCGCCGTCGTGGCCGCGATGCCGGATCTCGATCTCCTGTTCCCGGTGCAGCACCGCGCCGTGACGCACAGTGTCGGCGCCACGCTGCTGGTGATGATTATGACGGCCGTCGTGAC
Organism: Acidobacteriaceae bacterium; assembly: GCA_031274845.1. Taxonomy (GTDB): domain Bacteria; phylum Acidobacteriota; class Vicinamibacteria; order Vicinamibacterales; family CAVVIG01; genus CADEEX01. Next base: position 2,358 of record JAISPN010000231.1, on the reverse strand, counting down.
AGGACAGGTCACAGGGCGGATCGGGTGGCGATGGGTGTGGGGGATGGGGCTCGCGCACGCGTCGCACATCGTGCTCGACTGGTTGGGCGTGGACCGTTTCCCGCCGCTCGGCATTGAAGCGTTGTGGCCCTTCCGTCACGACTTTTATATTTCCGGCTGGGATCTGTTTCCCCCGACCGATAGACGATTAGGGGAGCCGACGATGATCGCGACAAATCTACATGCCGCGCTGTACGAAATCGGGATCGTGGGGCCGATCACCGTAATGGCGTGGCTCGCTACGCGTAGACGTAAAACCCGCGTCCTGTTTTCCGTCCCAGCTGTCCCGCCGCCACCATCCGGCGCAGTAGCGGACAAGGGCGGTATTTCGGATCGCCCAGCCCCTCGTGAAGCACGGTGAGAATGGCGAGGCAGACGTCGAGACCGATGAAGTCGGCGAGCGTCAGCGGCCCCATCGGGTGATTCATCCCGCCTTTCATTACCGCGTCGATCGCCTCGGGTGTTCCCACGCCTTCCATTACCGCGAAAAATGCCTCGTTGAGCATCGGCATCAGGATGCGATTGGCGATGAACCCCGGATAGTCCGCCGACTCCACACCCGTTTTGCCAAGCTTCTCGCAGAGCGCCGCGGCGACCTCCATCGTCTTGTCCGACGTCGCCTGTCCACGAATCAACTCCACCAGCGTCATGAGCGGCACCGGGTTCATGAAGTGCATGCCGACGACTTTTTCCGGACGCGTCGTGGCTGCCGCAAGCGTGGTGATTGAAATCGACGAGGTGTTTGTCGCGAAGATCGTGTGCGGAAGCGTCATCGCGTCGAGGCGCGCAAAGAGCGCGGTTTTCTCTTCGAGGCGCTCGACAATCGCTTCGACGAGGTAGTCGGCGTTGGCGAGATCGTTCAGCGAATGGCTGAATGTCAGACGCGAGAGCGCGGCGTCGCGATCGGCGGCCGTGATCTTTTCCTTTTCGACGAACTTGCCGAGACTTCGTTCGATGGACAGGCGCGCGCGATCGAGCACGGATGGCGCGAGATCCACGAGCGTGACCGTGAAGCCCGCCTGCGCAAACACCTGCGCGATTCCGTGGCCCATCGTGCCTGCACCGATCACACCGACGTGCGTGATGTTCATGGCCAGCCTCAGAGGAGTTCCACCGCGAGCGCGACGCCATTGCCGCCGCCCAGGCAGAGCGTGGCGATGCCGCGTTTTAAACGCCGCGCTTTTAGCGCGTAGAGCAGTGTCGTCAGGATGCGCGATCCACTTGAGCCTATCGCGTGACCGAGCGCGACGGCGCCGCCGTTGACGTTCACGCGCGCAGGATCGAGGCCGAGCTGCTCGATGACGGCGACGGCCTGCACGGCAAACGCTTCGTTCAGCTCGAAGAGGTCGACATCCTGTAGCCGCCATCCGGTTTTCTTGAGCAACGTGCGCACGGCGTCGACCGGCGTCATGAGCACCAGCTTCGGATCTAGACCGCTGGTGGATTGACCGGCGATGCGCGCCATCGGCGCGAGGCCAAGCGAGGCGGCGTGAGACATAGAGGTGACGACCAGCGCGGATGCGCCGTCGTTGACCGGTGGCGCGTTGCCGGCCGTGACGGTGCCGTCTTTCTTGAACGCGGTTCTTAGTGCCGCGAGCGCGTCAATCGTCGTGTCGCCGCGAATTGATTCGTCGCGATCGAACCTGAGGGACGTGCCGCCGCGCTGCGGAATGTCGATTGGCAGAATCTCTTCGGCGAACGCGCCGTCCGCTGTGGCGCGCGCCGCTCTGGCGTGACTTTGGGCGGCGTAGCGATCCTGCGCGTCACGTCCGACGTGGAAGCGCTCGGCGATGACTTCGCCAGCATTCCCCATGTGCTGATTCTCAAACGCGCACCAGAGACCGTCGTTGATCATCGCATCGATCACCTGACTGTTGCCCATCCGCAGACCGTCGCGGACCTTCGGCAGCAGATACGGACAGTTGCTCATCGACTCCATGCCGCCGGCGACGGCAACCTCGACATCGCCTGTCTGAATGGCTTGAGCGGCGAGCATCACCGCTTTCAGCCCGGAGCCGCACACCTTGTTGATGGTGAGCGCGGCAACGCGAGGCGACAGTCCGCCCCGGAGCGCCGCCTGCCGCGCCGGATTTTGCCCGAGCCCCGCGCTGACGACGTTGCCCATGATGCACTCGTCGATAGACGCGGCGTCGATGCCCGCGCGCCCGACGGCGGCGGCAATCACCTTGGCGCCAAGCTCGGTTGCCGTGAATCCTTTGAGCGACCCCTGAAAACGTCCCGTGGCGGTGCGGACGGCGCTGACGATGACCGGTTCAGGCACGGATGATGAGCTCGCTAACCACGTCGCGGCCAAGCAGC
>JAISPN010000229.1 GCA_031274845.1 Acidobacteriaceae bacterium | reverse complement strand
AAGCGATAGGTGCCAGAGAGCCGGTTGCCGCCGTCCTTTGGAATCGCGTCCATGCGGACGCCGGCCGTCGCAAACTCCGCCGATTGGCCGCCGATGTCGTAGACCATCTCCGCTTGGCCAAGCTCGTTTACGCCGCCGGCGATCGCCTGTCCACCGGTGCCGAGCATCATGTCGTTGCGCATGCCGTCATAGGAGATGCGCTGGTCGGTGGCGCCACGTGCTGTGACCGAGTTGATATAGAAGTCAGACAGGATCTGCCCGGCTGACGTGCTTTGCGAGACGACGCCAGGAACTAGGTTCGCCTGATCTTGAATTGAGCGCATGACCGGGAGCGCCTGCAGCACATCCTGGTTCACCACGAGTTGGGTCCGCGTGTTCTGCACATCCACGACGGGGCTGGCGCCGGTCACGACAACCGTTTCTTCAAGTGTGCCGACCGACAGGGCACCATTAATCTGTGCCGTAAATGCGCCTTCGAGTACGACCCCTTCGCGTTTGAAGGTTTTGAAGCCTGGTAGAGAGAATGTCACGTCATAGGTGCCGGGGCGCAGATCGACGATCGCGTACCGGCCAGCGCTATCGCTCACCACGGTACGCGTCTTCTCGATGAGCGCGGGACTCGACGCTTCAACGGTCACACCTGGAAGAACCGCTCCAGACGAGTCGGTTGCCAAGCCGGTAATGCTGGCGCTGTCACCGCCCTGCGCGGATGCGCGGGTTGCGACGAATAGCACGGATGCCACTGCGAGAACGAACGAAACACACTGAGACGCTCGACGCATTGAGTCCCCCCTCTCTACGGACTGAGGGGAGGTAGATATCTTTCGGTTCCGGTTGAGTCAAACCAAATGGGATGGAATCGTGGCGCGCGGGATGAAATGACGCACAAAGGGTTCATCGTCTGATCGAAAAGCCACGGGGGCGCGATTGGACCGTCTGTACATCACCATCAGGCTTTGCACTGAAGAGGCCGCGTGCTTGGCGCTCACTTTGTTATAGGCGCTGATATTCGCTCGCGTACGTCAATTCAAGGGTGGCAGGATTTTCGCGCACTATCGTGCTGCGCAGCGGGTTCAGGGGCTTGCTATGTACAGCGTCAGACGTTCGGGTCGTCGAGTCAGGATTTCCCATATGCGGCGTCGTCTGGTTGCCTGGTTATTGATTTGGTGAGGGCTCGTCTCGCTGGCAATGATTGCCAGGACGGAGCCGAGCTTGATGCGGCCTTCCGGCTTTGTGGCGTGGTCGAGAAGAGCGTGGATTTCCGTGGCCGTGCGTCGGTCGTGTGGGACAGTGCTCGACTATCGACGTTTCGTTTGCGCTAGGGGAGTCACCGTTTCAACCTGCTGGCGAGGCGCGTCATCACGTCCATCCGGTCATGCAAAATTGCGATGATCAACGCTGGGGCGTCTCCACGCCCGCTGATGCAAAAGATGTAGTGATGTTCGCAGTGCACCATGCGAAGCGTCTGGTACGTCTCTCCCATGTCTTTGACCACTCCTTGGCGTAACGCCAAGCGCTTCATGCCCTGTTTTAATTGGGCCGTGTAGCTGCGTGATTGAGCGGTGCCCCATTGCTTGCGCGTGTAGGAGATGATTCCGCGCAGATCGGCAGCCGCAGCAGCCGTCAGGCTGTAGGGGCTCACTCAGGTTTTCCGAGCTCTTCTTCAAGAATTTCATCAACGCTCTGTGTGGAGATCTCGCCCGCCAGCGCCGCGTTGATCCGCGTCATTAACAGAGCTTTCAGTTCTTCCCACGCTTCGTCGCTATCGAGTGTGTTTGGGAATAATTGCTCGATCGCGTATTCCTTGATCGTCTGCCCCCGTAAGGCGGCCAGCGCTTTGAGGCTTTGGTGTTGCTGGTCGGTGATGTCGATGGTTAAGCGGCTCATGTCGTCCTACTCAAGAATTAGCGCAAACCCACATTAGTACAAATTTATTTCATGAAATCTACAGTTTTTGGGTTCCGCTAGTCAGCATCAACTTTCCATGCGTTGGGTTCTGGTCAGACTTCGTCGATCAGTTCCGCGAAGTTCCCAAATTGCCGTTCCGTGAGTTGGCAAAAGCACCACGACTTCCTCTGCCAACTTGTTGCAAATCTCATGAATACGACGGCGTGCGATGTGTTACTGCGCCGGTCGATGATATTTGCGGCGACGGCGGCGGCGTTTTCGCGGACGGCCGGTATCTGCGCCGCCTTCGGCGGCGGGTGCCATGACCGGTTCTTCGGCGCCCCGTTCGGCGAGGACGGTGACCCAGTGTTCGACGAGATCCGGCGCGTTGCCGTGGATTTCGAGCCACGTGAGCGCTTCGCGGAAGATGCTGCGGTGCGTGAGCGCGCGTTGATTACGGACGCTGGCGGTCAGGTCGTGCAGGCGGCGTTGCAGGCCGAGCAGTTGACGCAGGCGCTCGACATCTCGTCGCGCGATCGGCAGCGGACCAAGCTTCAGGCCAATCGGACGCCGGCGGCGCTTGCCGGTGCTGCTCTCTGGTAGCGGCGTGCGTCCTTGCTGCGGCGCGAGGCCAATCGGCACCAGCAGGCTGCCGAGCAGCACCGGGTTCGTCAGTGTGTCTGGCGTGCCGCTGAAACGGCGGCGATAGGTATCGAGCGCCGCCAGCGAACTCCACAGCGCGTCGCCCGATCCGTGGTGCAGCTCTTCGGAGATCGGTTCAAGTAATCCTGCCGCGGCGAGGCCGCGAAACGTTTTCTCGCCTGACCCCGCGCGAAGAATCTTGTAGTACTCCTCCAGCATGCGCGGCGGCGCGCTGCGCGCGATCTCGTGGCGCAATTTGTCGATGGCTGACGCCAGCGGCGGATCGATGACGAAGTCGAGCCGTGCCGCGAGCGCGATGGCGCGCAGCATCCGCACCGGGTCTTCAATCATCCGCACTTCCGGATCGCCGATGCAGCGGACGATGCCCGCGCGGAGATCGTCGAGGCCGTTGACGTAGTCGATGATGGCAAACGTCGAGATGTCGTAGAAGAGCGCGTTGATGGTGAAATCGCGGCGGAACGCATCTTCTTCGGGCGTGCCAAACGTGTTGTCGTGGTGCACCGCCGGCGCGCGTTCGGCGCGCCCGTCTTCGGCTGTCGACTCGTTGGTGACGTCAGCGGCGGCTGGCGCCGTGGCGGGCACGCCGTCCTGCACGATCTCCTCGCCCGGTTGCACCTGCCGGCGGAAGGTGGCGACTTCGACGACCTTCGTGCCGAAGCGGACGTGCGCGAGACGGAAACGGCGGCCGATGATCCAGCAGTTTCGAAAGAGTTTCTTGACCTGGGATGGATGCGCGGAGGTGCCGATGTCGAAATCTTTTGGCCGTCGCGCGAGCAACAGATCGCGGACGCTGCCGCCCACCAGATACGCGACGTGTCCCCCTTCGCGCAGCCGGTACAACACCTTCAGGGCGTCGGAGTCGATGTCTCGTCGCGATACGGTGTGGGCATCGCGCGGGATGACCTTCGGCTCGACCATAACGACGGCATTGTACCAAAGTCAGCAAAATGTAGCCCTAAGATGAGTATTTTCAATATGTTAGCGACGTGATGCCGTGTGCTACCATCGAACGGAATATGCGCGCGGAGAGAGACACGGTTGTGAAGTTCGTTACGGCGGTCGCCCTCGCTGGATGTCTGTGGCCAGCCGTGGCCGTGGCCGCGCCCAATGCCAAGAGCGCGCTCATGCGCGCGCGGACGGCCTACAACCAGGGGCAATGGGACGAGGCGCTCGCGGCGGCCGAGGAGGCGCGCACGTCGCCGGACTTTGCGGATGGCGCCGATCTCATCGCCGCGCGGTCGTACCTCGAACGTTTCCGCACCGCAAAGACGGCTGACGATCTGGTGAACGCGCGCGAGCATCTCAAGCGTCTCGATCCGTCGAAGTTCTCGCGGAGCGAGCGTCTTGAATTTCTCGTGGGGCTTGGCGAGGCGCTGTACCTTGACGATCAACCTGGCGCGGCGGCGGTCGTTTTTGAATCGGTGGTCGTGCCGAGCACGGAGCTCACGGGCAGCGCGCGCGAGCGTGTGCTCGACTGGTGGGCGGCGGCGCTCGATCGCGATGCGCGTCCGCGTCCGGAGATCGATCGCCGGGAGATCTATCAGCGCGTGCGCGAGCGGATGGCGGAAGAGCTCACGCTGAATCCAGGCAGCGCCACCGCGTCGTACTGGATCTCAGCGGCGTCGCGTGGGCAGGGTGATTTGCAAGCGGCGTGGGATGCGGCAGAAGCAGGATGGGTTCGCGCGCCGCTCACCGCGGATGGCGGTCACACGCTCAGGAGCGATCTCGACGAGCTCGTGCAGCGAGCGATCGTGCCGGAGCGATCGCGAATCCTCGGTCAGCCGGCGGACGCCATTGCCGCCGAGTGGGAAGCGTTCAAGGATCGGTGGCGGCGATAGCGGCGGCTAACGCGGGTTAGTGTTTCGCGTCCTTCCAGTTCTGCCCGATCCCGACATCCACCGTCAGCGGCACCTTCAACACCACCGCGTTCTGCATCGTCTCGCGTACCCACGCGGCCACGGCATCCGCGTGTGCGTCGGGCACTTCGAAGAGCAGTTCGTCGTGGACGGTGAGGATCATCCGCGTGCCGGGATGAGACGAGAGACCCTGGTGTACGTCGATCATCGCCTTCTTCATAATGTCGGCGGCCGTGCCTTGAATCGGCAGGTTGACGGCAATGCGCTCGGTCGCGGCGCGAATCTGTCCGTTCGCGCTGTTGAGTTCTGGAACAAGACGCCTTCGTCCGAATAACGTCTTGACGACACCCGTGGCTCGCGCGCCGTCCAGTGTCTCGTCGATAAACGCGCGCACGCGAGGGAATCCGGCGAAATAGGCGTCAATGAACTCCTGCGCCTGCTGCGGCGTGACGTTGATGTCTTTGGCGAGCGTGAACGCCGTCTTCCCGTAGAGCAGCGCGTAGTTCACCATCTTCGCGGTGCTGCGCAAGTCGTGCGCGTCGCGGCCGCTGTCTGTGCCGAAAATCTTCAGCGCGGTCCGCTCGTGGAAGTCGGCGCCTTCGCGAAACGCGTCGATGAGCACCGGTTCGTCGGCAAGGTGCGCGAGCACGCGGAACTCAATCTGCGAGTAGTCGGCCGAGATCAGCACATGGCCCGGTTCGGCGATGAACGCGCGGCGGATCTCGCGTCCAAGCTCGGTGCGGATTGGAATGTTTTGCAGGTTTGGATCGCTGCTGCTCAAACGTCCGGTCGCGGCGACCGCTTGATTGAACGACGTGTGGACGCGTCCGGTCTCTGGATTGACGAGTTGCGGCAGCGCGTCCACATAGGTGCCCTTCAGTTTCTGAAGCGCGCGCCAGTCGAGAATCAAACGTGGCAGCTCGTGTGACTGCGCCAGTTCTTCGAGGACGTCGACGGCGGTCGAGGCCGTGCGTGTCTTGGCGTTGCGTTTGAGCGCCGGCAACTGCAGCTTGTCGAACAGGATTCTTGACAGCTGCTGCGGCGATCCGATGTTAAACGGCTCGCCGGCGAGTTCGAAGATCCGCGTGCTCCGCTCGCTGAGCTCGACATCGAGCCGTTGCGACAGCACGCCGAGCGCGTTCGTGTTGACCCGTACGCCCGCGCGTTCGATCGCGGCGAGCACCGGAATCAGCGGCTGCTCGATCTCGTCGTACACGCCGCTCAATGCCGCGTCGTCGAGTGCGCGGTCGAGCGGTGACGCCAGTTGGAGCGCCAGGTCCGCGCGTTCGCACGCGTAGTCGAGCACCGCGTCTGGCGGCAGATCGACGAGCGGAATCGCCTTCGCCCCTTTGCCGCACACGTCTTCTTCGGTGAGCGCCTTGTAGCCCAGATGTTCGAGGCTGATCCGTTCGAGCGGATGCCCGGACTGCGCGGAATCGAGCAGGTAGCTGGCCAGCATCGTATCGATCGTGATGCCGGCCATCGAGATGCCGTGACGTTCGAGCATCAGCAGATCGGGTTTGACGTCGTGCGCGACTTTCGCGATGGCCGCGTTTTCAAGCAGCGGCTTGAGCCGTGCGAGCGTCGCGGCGGGAGCCAGTTGCGGCCCGCTGTGCATCCCAGTGTGACGCAGCGGAATGTAGCGCGCGCGTCGCGCGTCAGTGGCGACGGCAAGGCCTGCAATGCCAGCGCGTACTGCTTGCGCGCCATCCGGCAGCACGCGCAGCGCGATTCGACCAGCCGACGCGATCTCTTCGACGAGCGCGTCAAGTTCCGCGTCGGTCGTGACGAGGTGATAGTTCTTGTCGATCGTCTCGGCCGTCGGCGCAAACTCCATCGTGAGCGACCGGAAGCCGAGGTCCGAGAAGATCTGGTAGCAGCGTTCGCGCGACGGACCGCGATAGCGGAACGACTCGATGTCGAACGGAATCGGCACGTCGGTGTGGATGCGGAGCAGTTCCCGGCTGCTAATGGCATCGGCGCGATGGTTGATGAGCGCCTCGCGATATTTCTTCTGCGGGACATCCGCCGCGTGTTCCAGCAGGTTGTCGAGCGAGTCGTAGGTCGAGAGCAGCTCGCGCGCGCCTTTCTCGCCAATTCCAGGGACGCCTTTCACGTTGTCGACCGAATCCCCCATCAACGCGAGCGTGTCGACGACCTGATCGGGACGGACGCCGAATTTTTCGAGGACGCCGTTGGCGTCGTACCACGTGCCGTCGTCACGTGGATTGAAAATGCGGACGCCGTCGCCGACGAGCTGAAAGAAATCTTTGTCGCCCGTCACGATGACGATGTCGTAGCCGTCGCGTGAGCCCCGCTCCGTCAGCGTCCCGATGACATCGTCGGCCTCGTAGCGCTCCTGCGTGAGAATCGGAACGCCCATCGCGGTACACGCGTCGTGGACGAGCGGAATCTGGCTGGCGAGATCGTCCGGCATCGGCTTGCGATTCGCCTTGTAGTCGGCCGAGAGATCGTCTCGGAACGTCCGTCCGGGAAGATCGAACGCCGCCACGATGAATTGCGGCGCGTGCTCTTTCAGCAACTTCTTGAGCATCGTCACGAAGATGTAGACCGCGTTGGTCGGAATGCCGTGCGCGTTGCGCAGCAACGTCCCTTCCGCGGTGCGGATCGGCGCGTGGTAGGCGCGATACATCTGCGAACTGCCGTCGATGAGGTACAGAGTCGGCTTGGAGGACATCAGGGGCGAGAAATTTTATATCATTGAACTTCATGCGGATCGGCGCGGCCATTGCGCTGCTCGTGGCGATGGTATTCGCGACATCGTGCAGCAGCGGACTCTTCCGGCAGTACGAATACGAAGAAGACATCTACCTGGCGCTCGACGGCAGCGCGACGGTCTACGTCAACGCGTCGCTCGCGGCGTTGAACGCGCTGCGCGGCACCTCCTTCGACGAGAGCCCGTCGGCGGATGTCGATCGCGACGCGGTTCGCGCGTTCTACACCGCGCCGGGCCTCGAGGTGACGAGCGTCACGCAGTCACGCCGGAGCGGACGCCGTTTCGCGCACGTGCGTCTGAGCGTGGATCCGATTACGCACCTCGCGAGCGCGGCGCCCTTCACGTGGTCGACGTATTCGTTCGAGCAGCAGGGCGAGCTCTTCGTGTACCGGCAAACGCTCGGCGCGTCGGCGGGAAAAGCAGTGGGTGATGTGGGCTGGACCGGCGACGAGATCGCGGCGTTCCGTCTGCACTTGCCGAGCCGGATTGTTTATCACAACGCGGGGCCGGGCAATCCAAAGCGCGGAAACATCCTCGTCTGGGAACAGCCGCTCGCGACTCGTCTCCGCGGCGAACCGCTCGTGCTCGACGCGCGCATGGAATCGCAGTCGATTCTCTACACGACGCTCTATCTCTTCGGCGCCACCGCGCTTCTCGTCGCGCTGGTGTTCGCGGTGATTCTCTGGTGGGTGGTGAAATACGCCGGACGAGCCGTATCGAAGATGTAGGAACGGGTCTTACTTGTCCTGCTGCGGCGTGGTGATCTGTTCGTCGGTCTTGACGTTGAACTCGCGGAAATTCGAATAGGTCGCCAGGCCTTCGACGCGCTGGTTGTTCAACTTGTTCTCGTACATCTCGTGCATCGCCACGGGCAGCGGCAGCCCCCCTTCCTTCTGCACTTTATAGGCGACGTGAACGACCGCGCCGAGCGTCCAATCGTCAATCCGTAGCTCGGTCATGACGACGTGTTCGGTGGACGGCATGAACCAGAAACGTCCGCTGGCCGCCATGTTTTTTCCCTGCGGTGTCCTGACCATCGTCTGCAGCGCGGTTTCACGGAAGGCGACCGCGATGGCACCGGGCGGTGGCGTGAACTCCGGCGTCTTGGGGAGCGCGAAGACGTTGTTGACGGGTTCTTGCGAGGTGTCCAGTGTGAATTGGAAGTTCGGCTGAAAGTCGCGATCGAGGATCGAGAGGCCCAGGAGCGGAATGTTGATCGTGCGCTCGATGTCGCCGATGTTGTAGCGGGCGCTCTCTTTGGTGATCTTGTCGATCTGCTGCGCCGTTGATTTCGAGGGGGCGAGAAACAGTTTCTGCAAGCGGTCGCTTCGATCGCGGAGCGGACGGCCGTCGACTTCGAAGACGTCGCGGAATTGCATCCACGCGTCGGTGCCCATCGGGCGCACGAGCAGCAGATCCGATTTGAGTGTGCGGTGCGTCGCTCCAGGCCTGAGCGTGATGCGATAGCCGAAGCGAGTGGGCTGAAAGACGTCTTGCACGTACGACTCTTCGAACACCATGCCGGACGTGCGTCCGGCATAGAGCGAGACGAAGCGCGCCGCCTTCGCCATGATCAGCGGGAGATCGGGCGTCGATGGTGCCTGCGCCAGGAGCGCCGCTGTCGCCGCGAACGTGAACGCACACACTCTAGAAAACATGGCAGGTATCGGTCGAATGTAGAAGGAACGCGAGGGGAAAGCAAGCGTGGACGGTGCGCCGGGCACGGTCTACAATCTCGCGCCAGCAAACGTCACGTGCGGCGCTTGCTGTGCGCGCCCATTCACGATCGGATGATCCGCATCGGCACGCGACTGAAGTGGTAGTGTGGCCGGACACGCCATCTTCCTTGGAGTGAAGTCATGACTGTCGTATTCATCCTGCTGGCTTGGTTTCTCGGCGTCCAGCAGCCTGCGCCGCCGCCCTCAGTGGCGGCAAGGGCGACGCTCGACTACGAGTTTTTCAAGACGCGAGTGCAGCCGATCTTTCTGGCGAAGCGTCCGGGCCATGCCCGCTGCATCACGTGTCATGAAACCGGCACGCCGCGACTGACCGAACTCGAACCTGGCGCCACGACGTTTACCGAAGAGCAGTCGCAGCGGAACTTCGCCGCCTGGCAGCGGGTCGTCGTGCCCGGAAACCCTGAGGCGAGCCGTCTCTTGATGCACCCGCTCGCCAAGGCGGCCGGCGGCGATCCGTTCCACGCCGGAGGCAAGCACTGGCAGTCGAAATCCGATCCCGAGTGGCAGACGCTTGCGGCGTGGGTTCGGGGTGAGAAGGCCACAGCGGCATCGAGGTAGCTCATATGCGTGCATACATCTCTCGCGGTCTGCTCTTCGTGGCGGTGCTTGCTAGCCTTGTTTCGGCGGCGCCTAGTGCCCAAGGCCGGCTGGTGCGGATCATTCAAACCAACTCGGCCGGCGACAACTCACACGTCATCGATCCGGTGACCAATACGGTAGTGGCCACGATTGAGGGGACGGAGGTGCCGCACGGCGTGGCTGCGGCTCCCGACGGGAAACGGGTCTACATCACCATCGAATCGGAGAAATCAGTCGCGGTCGTCGACCCGGCCACGTGGAAGATCCTCAAGAAGATTCCGTTGAGCGGACGCCCGAACAATCTGTTCGTCAGCAAGGACAGTAAGAAGGTCTATGTCGGCATTGCGCAGGCTCCTGGCGCCGTTGACGTGATCGATGCGGTTGCCATGACCAACGTGAAGAGCATCAAGGTCGACGGCGCGGTACACAACGTCTACGTCACGCCGGACGGCAAATACGCCGTCTCCGGATCGGTGCAGACGAGCGTCATCAGCGTGATCGACACCACGACCGATACCGTCGCGTGGTCGCTCAAGGAGACGTCGGGCATCAGGCCGATGATCTTTGATACCAATCCAGATGGCTCGACCAGAAATCTCTACGTGCAACTGTCGGACTACCACGGCATCGCCATCGTGGACTTTGCCACCCACAAGGAGACGAAGCGGTGGGAATTGCCGGACGTTCCGGGTGAGCCGAAGGAACTCGAAGGGCTGCAAGGCGCTCCGGCGCACGGCCTCGCGGTGACGCCGGATCAGAAGATGCTAGTTGCGCTGAGCAAGTGGTACGGCACGCTGTACGAATATTCCATCCCGGACTACAAACTCATAGGCCACGTTCAGGTCGGCAGTCATCCCGAGTGGGTGACGCTGACGCCGGATGGGGGGCGTGCGTATGTCGGCGCGGCGGGCGAGGATCAGACGGTCGCGGTTGATTTGAAGACGCTAAAGGTGATTGCCCGGATTCCGGTGGGTTTTGTGCCGAAGCGCATCGGCACGCTCGTGATGGCGGCAAGATAGCGCCGCGACGAGAAGAGTGTGGGGCCGGTCCGAAGACCGGCCCGCGTCATTATTAGATTTCCGACACCACGGCCGCGGCGACGTCCGCGGTCTTGGAAGTGCCGCCCAGGTCGGGCGTCCGGATCTGGCCGCCCGCGACCACGCGCTCGACGGCCGCGAGGATGCGATCGTGGATGTCGCGATGACCGAGGTGATCCATCATCTGCGCCGCGGCCCAGATCGCGCCGATCGGGTTTGCGATCCCCTTGCCGGCAATGTCTGGCGCGGAGCCGTGAATCGGTTCGAACATCGACGGGAAGGTCCGCTCTGGGTTGATGTTGGCGCCGGGCGCAATGCCGAGGCTGCCTGAGATGGCCGATCCGATATCGGTCAAGACATCGCCAAACAGATTCGAACAGACGATGACGTCGAGCGAAGCGGGGTTCGTCACCATCCGCGCGGCAATCGCGTCGACGTGATACTTGCGGTACTCGACCGACGGATAGTCTTTCGCGACCCCATCAGCCACTTCGTCCCACAGCACCATCGCGTGACGCAGCGCGTTCGACTTGGTGGCGCTGGCCAGCATCCGGCGCGGACGCTTGGTCGCAAGCTCGAAGGCGTAGCGCACGATGCGCTCGATGCCGTGGCGAGTGAAGAGCCCCGTCTGCTCCGCGACTTCGTACGGCGTGCCGACGTGAATCCGTCCACCCAGGCCGGAGTATTCGCCCTCGGAGTTTTCGCGCACGCACACCATGTCGATGTCGGCTGACGTGCGATGGGCGAGCGGACTCGTGAGCCCAGGCAGCAGCCGCATCGGTCGAAGGTTGACGTACTGCTGAAAGCGCTGACGGAGCGGCAGCAGCAGATCCCACACGGCGATGTGATCCGGTACTTTCGGCGATCCGATCGCGCCGAGATAAATCGCGTCGAACGCCGCCGCGCGCTCGAAGCCGTCTTCGTCCATCATCCGGCCGTGACTGAGGTAGTAGTCGCAGCCCCATGGGAGATCGGTGAGCGTGATCGAAATGCCTGTCCCCTTCGTCGCGGCCTCGATGGCGGCGAGACCGGCGGGGACGACTTCTTTGCCAATGCCGTCACCGGCAAGCACTGCGATGTTGTATGTCTGCTTGTGTGTCATGTCAGTGAGATCCAGCCTACACGATCCGCGTCCGGGCTGGCACCAGAAGCAGTGAAATGAGCCAGACCCCGAGCGCCACGCTCAGGCCAGCCAGCGGTGGCGTCACAAGACCAATGCCCGCGCCGCGAGTCATCACCTGCACGGCAAGCGTCGTCGTGACGCCGCACGCCACCGACAGAAGTGCGCCCGTGGCGGATGTTCTCTGGACGTAGAGTCCGCCGACGATCGGCACGAACAGTCCGACGCTGATGAGCGCGTAGAACACAGTCAGCGTGTCGATGACATCCTCGGTCGTCCACGCGAGCAGGACGCCAAGAATGCCAGCCGTTAGCGCGGTCCATCGCGCGACTCGCAACACGCGCCGATCATCGGCATCCGGGCGGATGAAGCGTTTGTAGAGATCCTGCGAGAGCGAGGTCGTCAGCATGAAGAGCGACGCGTCGGCGGCGCTCACTTCCGCGGAGAAAACGGCGGCGAGCGCGAGCGCGCCGATAAGCGGCGGCAGCGTGTGCATCAGGATCATCGGCAGCGCGAGGTTGTTCGCGTCGAGCGTGGGGTAGTTGCCGCGCGCCACGATGCCGAGCACGGCCGGCACGCCCGCGAACAGAAACAGGCCGAGCGCGTTGAGCCCCACGCCAACACGGACGGCGCGATCGTCACGCGCGCCGAAGATTTTCTGGAGAAGTCCCGGCGAGACGACGAAGGCCGGTGCGACTAGCGCGAAGTACGACAGCGAAATGTCCGCGCGCCAGAACGACCAGTAATTTGGCGATGCCGCTTCGACGGTGGCGACTTCGGTCCACCCGCCGAACGCGTGGATCGCGAGCGGCAATGCGACGGCAAAGCCAATCAGTTTCACGGCGAGTTGGACCGTGTTGACCTTTGCCGAGGTGAGCAGGCCGCCCGCGGCGAAGTACACCGTGATGAGGAGTCCGCCCGCCGCGGAGCCGATCGGTTTGGGAATACCGGTGACGACGTTGAGAATCCAGCCGAGGCCGATTAATTGCGACGCCAGGATGAAGATCGAGCCGAGCCAGAGCAGGACCGCAATCGTGACGCGGAGCGTCTTGTTGTATCGGTGTTCGAGGTAGTCGCCCACGGTTGCCAGATTGTGCGCGGCCGCTTCGCGCCGCATTGCCGGGCCGATCCAGAAAGCGAGCACCACCGAACCGATTGCGGCCGACCCGACCCACCACCAGGCGGCGAGGCCTTCGCTGTATCCGCGCGATGTGGCGCCGACGGTTGATCCCGCGCCGATGTTGGCCGCCAGCATCGTCGCGAAGATGAGGCCCGGTCCGAGCTGACGGCTTGCGACGAAGAAATCGGCGCTGGCGCGGACGCGGCGTCCGATCGCGAGACCGAGCGCCATCAACCCGATCGAGTACGCCAGCAGGAACGTGAGATGGAGAGACAACTACCTGGTCAGGTCGCGCGCGGCGGGGTAACCGGGAATGCTCGTCGCCTGACGGACGGCGCGGAGCACCGCGTCAGCGATGGCGGTGGCGGCGAGCGATCCCACTTGCGACACATCCACGGTCTCTTTCCGCTCGCCGGTGGCGATCGCGAAGATCGCGTCGCCGTCGTTCATCGTGTGACTCGGAACGATCGCGCGCGCGTAGCCGTCGTGCGCCATTTCCGCGACGCGCGTCGCTTCGGTTTTCGTCAGCGTGGCGTTGGTGGCAATGATGCCGAGCGTGGTGTTGGTGCCTGGAGTCGCCGGGCGGAGCGCGCCGCGCAGTAGGAGTGTCCGGGCGTCCGCCAGCGTCGTCCCCGAGTCGCCGCGCGTGCCGGCCACGACTTTTCCCGTCGCTGGATCGATGATGTCGCCGACCGCGTTTACTGCCACCAGCGCGGCGACGATGAGACCGTTCGGCATGCGGATCGCGGATGTGCCGAGACCGCCCTTCATCGCATGGTCGAATCCCCCGAGTTTGCCGACCGTTGCGCCCGCCCCGGCGCCGACGTTCCCTTCGGCCACCGGTTGCGTGGATGCGGCGGCCGCGGCGTTGTAGCCGCAGTCGGCCGTTGGGCGGATGTTCGCGTTGCCGCCGACGTTCAGATCGAACAGGCTTGCTGCGGACACAATCGGCACGTTGATGTTGCCGAACGCCTTGAAGCCGATATGTTTCTCGTCGAGATACCGCATCACGCCGCTGCGGCTGTCGAGACCGAAGGCGCTGCCGCCAGAGAGGACGACGGCATTGATTTGCTGGACGAGATTGACTGGCTTCAGCAGGTCTGTTTCAGCCGTGGCGGGCGCGGCGCCTCGCACGTCGACGCCAGCAACCGCGCCAGCCTCGACGAGGACGGCGGTGCATCCGGTGGGACGTTCCGTCAGCGTGTAGTGGCCGACTTTGATGCCGTTTACCGCAGTCAGCGTCAGGTTCGCTGTCTGGGCGGACACCGCGGCAGTCGTGGCTGCGGCGATGGTTCCGGCAACGATTCCGGCGAGACAGGCGCGCATCTGCATCATTCCTTGGTTGCATTTATTGTAGAACGCCAGCAAGAATGCCGACATGAGCAAGCACGCCGTTCTTCTTCTCGCCGCCGCACTGACCACGGCCTGTTCGAGTCCACAATCGAAGCCATCCTCCGAGACAGCGGCCGCGGGTCCGACGCCGATCGTGCAGCAGACGCCGATTGGCGATCTGCCTGAAGTCGATGTCGACGAGGTGCTGAAGCACACGAAGGTCTTGTCGTCGGATGAATACGAAGGACGCGCGCCAGGCACGAACGGCGAAGTGCTCGCCGTCAATTACATTACGGAACAGTTCCGGGGGCTTGGGCTGAAGCCTGGCAATACCGATGGCTCGTTCATCCAACGCGTGCCGCTGGTCGGGATTACGCCAGCGCCCGCGAACCTGGTGTTCAAGAAGGGGAACGAGGAACGCACGCTCGCGTGGAAAGACGATGTGGTGGCGTGGACGAAACATGTCGCGCCGTCGGCCAGCATCGACAACTCCGAGCTTGTCTTTGTCGGCTACGGCGTCGTCGCGCCTGAGTACAACTGGGACGACTACAAAGGCATCGACGTCAAGGGGAAGACGCTGGTGATGCTCGTCAACGATCCGCCGGTGCCCGATCCGGGGAATCCTGCGGAGCTTGACGCGAAAACCTTTGGTGGCCGCGCGATGACCTACTACGGCCGCTGGACGTACAAGTACGAGATCGGCGCGGAAAAAGGCGCGGCGGGCGTGCTGCTGATTCACGAGACCGGACCGGCGGGATATCCGTTCGATGTCGTCCAGTCGAAGGTGAACGAGCAGTTCGATCTAGTGACGCCAGACAAGAACATGAGCCGCGTCGCCGTCGAAGGCTGGATTACGCTCGATCGCGGGCGGGAGCTGATGAAGATGGCCGGGCAAGACTTCGACACGCTCAAGGCGCAGGCGGCGACCCGCAACTTCAAGCCGGTACCGCTTGGTGTACGCGCGTCGATGACGATCAAGAACACGCTGCGCACGATCGAGTCGAAAAACGTCGTTGCCAAACTCGAAGGGCGCGATCCGAAACTCAAGAACGAGTATGTCATCTACACCGCGCACTGGGATCACTTGGGCATCGGGCCGGCGGTGAATGGCGACACGATCTACAACGGCGCCAAGGACAACGCGGTGGGCGTGGGTGGATTGATCGAGATCGCGCGCGCGTTCAAGAAGCTGCCGGTCGCGCCGAAGCGATCGATTCTCTTTCTGGCGGTCACGGCCGAAGAGCAAGGGCTGCTCGGCTCGCAGTACTACGCGGTGACGCCGATTTATCCGCTCGCAAAGACCGCGGCCAACATCAACATGGACGGGATGAACGTGCTGGGGCGCACGAAAGATCTCACGCTCGTCGGCTATGGCGCCTCCGATCTCGACGACTACGCGCGCGATGCGGCGGGAGAACAGGGGCGCGTCATCCGTCCCGATCCTGAACCGGAGAAAGGCTTCTACTACCGGTCCGATCACTTCAACTTCGCGAAGCTCGGCGTGCCCGCGCTCGATCCTGATGAAGGGATCGAGTATGTCGGCAAGCCTGCCGACTTCGGCGAGAAGGCGCGGAACGATTACACCGAGCACCGCTATCACGAGCCGAGCGACGAGGTGACGCCGGACTGGGATCTGAGCGGCGCGCGCGAGGATCTGAAAGTGTTCTTCGCGGTCGGCTTCCGTGTGGCCGAAGCGGACAAGCTGCCGGAATGGAAACCGGGCAACGAGTTCCGCGCCATCCGCGAGGAGATGCTGAAGAAAGCACGGTGATGCTGTACCTCGTACACCACGGCATTGCGCTCTCGCCTGATGTCGATCCGCAGCGCCCGTTGTCTCACAACGGCCGCCTCCTGGTCGAGCAGCTTGCGGCCACGGCGGCCGAGCGAGGTGTGCGGCCAGAGGTCGTGTGGCACAGCGGGAAACTTCGCGCGAAGCAGACCGCCGAGATCTTCTGGCGCGTCTGCAATCCGCTCGCGGAATTGTCAGCGACGCGAGATCTTCAACCGGCCGATCCTGTCGACTGGATGTGCGATCGGCTCCGCCATGAGCCGCGCGACATCTTGATCGCCGGTCACTTTCCACATCTGCCCCGGCTGCTCTCGATGCTCTGCCTCGATGCCACGGCGCCGGAATTTCCTGCGCACGGCATGGTGGCGCTTCGCTCGGACGACGAAGGGAATTCCTGGGAAGAAGTGTGGCGTGTGACATCCCCGCGCATCACGGTCGAGTGACGCGCGGGAAAGCTTCAGGCGTGAGACTTACTCGCGTTCGACCGTAATCGTGACCGGCGCAAGGATGCGCGCCGTAATCTCTGAGCCAGCGGAAAACGTTGCCGTGCTCCGATCGCCGTTCGCCGCCACGGCGGTGCCCGCGCCCGCGCCAGTCGAGGCGCCGATCGCGGCCCCTTTCCCGCCGCCGATGATGGCGCCTAAGATCGCGCCCGCCACCGCGCCGCCGCCGATCTTGGCCGCCGCCCCATTTCCTGGCGCTTCGCCGTAGCGGAAGATCGTGTCGGTCGAGATCGCGTGCTCCTCGCCATCAGGCGTGACGAGCGATTGGAACCGGATGCCGAGGCGCGCGCTCTCCTTGAACTTGCCGCCGCGCTCGACCACGACGACCGTGCCAACAACGCGCGATCCGGCAGGGATGGCAACATCGCCAGCGACGTGGACATCGCGCACCACGCGCGCTTCGATTCGATCTTCAACACGCGCCTGTTCGCTTGAGAGTGAGGTCTCGATACGGAGGCCAATGACGGAGTCGCCCGGTACCACAAGCTCGGCGAAAGTCTTTATGGGCGGCTCAGGCATGCGCGGAAGCGCGGCCGGCACTGGTTCCGCGACAACTGGAGCCGAAGGCAATTCAGGCGCGGGCGCTGGCGTTTGCACGTCGGCAACGGTGGTCTCGGCCGTTGACATGCGGTTGTTCGCGCGCGGTTCTGGACGGGTCATTTCAGGTTTCGAACGGCGGCGATCGGCATTGCGATCGTTCTCCGCGGCGCGTGTGACGCGCGGGGCGCTGGGTGGAAGCGCGGCCGGCGCGACATTCGTCGAA
>JAISPN010000213.1 GCA_031274845.1 Acidobacteriaceae bacterium | reverse complement strand
GCACGCGCTTCCTGGGCGGGCCGATGCCTGTCTCTCCTCCGTGGCAAAACAATTGGGCGATTCGGGCGCCGCGCATTGCCGGACTGCCTGGCTACACCGACGATCTCGTGGTGCAACTGCTGACAAAGGGCGCTATCGGCCGTTTGGGTCCCCAGCTTCGCCTGCCGATGCCGCGCTTCACGATGACCGAGCAGGATGCGTTGGCGGTCGCCGCGTACCTGCGGTCGCTGCGCTAAGTCAGGGAAACAGCCGCTCGTCTCGACGCGGATGGCACGATGTGCTGTCCGTGTCGATGCTGCTCGTCTCGATGGAAGGCGTCACGAGACTTCGCAGCAGCAGACGCAGTACACTCACACGTCATAGTGAGCTTCCCCGACCTTCGCGCGTTTCTCAACGAGCTCCGGCGACGCAACGACCTCGTGACGGTCGACGCCCCTGTCGATCCGGTCCTGGAAATTGCTGAAATCCACCGCCGCGTCATCGCGGCAGGCGGCCCGGCGCTGCTCTTCACAAACGTCAAGCATTCAGACTTCCCGCTGGTAACGAATCTCTTCGGCACCGCGGAACGGGCACAGCTCGCGTTCGGCGAGCGGCCGCTCCGCTTGATTCAGCGGTTGGTCCACTTGGCTGAGACCCTGTTGCCGCCCAGCCTTGGCAAACTGTGGGACGCCCGCGATCTCGGCCGCGAACTGCTCAAGGTGGGCACACGGCGCGTCTCCGCTGGCCCCGTCACCGAGATCGTCACACGCGACGTCCGGCTCGATCGGCTGCCTGTGCTCACGACATGGCCAGATGATGGAGGTCCGTTCGTCACGTTGCCGCTCGTGTTCACGCAACATCCCGACGGCCGCGGCCATAACCTCGGGATGTACCGCCTGCACGTCTACGACGCGCGCACGACCGGCATGCACTGGCAGATCGGCAAAGGGGGCGGATTCCACTATCAGGTAGCCGAGTCTCGCAACGAATCGCTGCCGGTGACGGTGTTTCTGGGCGGACCGCCGGCGCTCATGCTGTCCGCCATCGCGCCACTCCCTGAAAACGTCCCCGAGCTGATGCTCGCCTCGCTGATTGCCGGCGAACGTCTCTCCGTCGCCAACGGCCAGTGGCCGCATCCGCTCATCGCCAACGCGGAGTTCGCGCTCATCGGCGATGTCCCGCCGCACGTCCGGCGTCCCGAAGGGCCGTTCGGCGATCACTACGGCTACTACTCGCTGCAGCACGATTACCCGGTCTTCAACATCCAGCAGATGGCCCGTCGCCGGGACGCCATCTTCCCCGCGACGATCGTGGGCAAACCGCGGCAGGAAGATTTCTTCATCGGCGATCTACTGCAAGAACTGCTGTCGCCGCTCTTTCCGCTGGTGATGCCAGCCGTCAAGCAGCTCTGGTCGTACGGCGAAACCGGCTATCACGCGCTTGCCGGCGCCGTCGTGCGCGAACGCTACGCGCGGGAAGCGATGGCGAGCGCCTTCAGAATCCTGGGCGAAGGCCAGCTCTCGCTCACGAAGTTCCTGCTCGTGACTGACCAGCACGTCGACCTCAAAGACTTCCGCGCCACGCTCGAACATGTGCTCGCGCGGACGAATCCGGAAACGGATCTCTACGTCTTCTCGAATCTGTCGATGGACACGCTCGACTACGCCGGTCCGGTCGTCAACCATGGCTCGAAGGGGGTCTGGCTCGGATTGGGCGATCCGAAGCGCGACCTCCCGCGAACCTTCAGCGCCCCGGAGCTTCCCCAGGGCGTCACCGATGTGCGTGTCTTCTGTGGGGGCTGTCTCACCGTGACGGCACCGTCCTACGCCGACGAACCGGGCGCCGCGGCGCGGATTGCGGCGCATCCCGCGTTTGCCGCATGGCCACTCCTCGTCGTGACCGACAACGCCGAGCGCGCGTGTCGAAGCGCAATGAATTTTTTATGGACCACCTTCACCCGATTCGACCCGGCCGCGGACATCCACGCCGCCGGCGCGCGCATCGTCCGCAATCATGTCGCGCTGACGGCGCCGGTGGCCATCGACGCGCGCATGAAACCGTGGTACCCGGGCGAAGTCACCGGCGACAGGCACATCGCCGCATCGGTCACCAGCCGATGGCGAACCTACTTCCCGTCCGAGCGCGTCCAAATGGGCGATGCGGAACGCGCACACCTCGATTGATGAGCTCGCTATCACGATGGCAGGTTGTGTTCTGACCGCAAAGCGCTATAGTTTAAAAGCTTCTGAGCCGATAGATCATGCAGAGAAATGTTGTCTGCTGACGCGGACAGCCGAGGCACTAGGGATTCCACGCGGTTCGCGCGTCACCGGAGTGCCATCAGGAAGGTCGGTATGAGTAGTGTTCAGTCTCTAAGGAAAGCGGTATCCATCGCAGGGTTCGCGACCTTGCTGCTGGCAACGTCCGCGTTGGCGCAGTCGGCCGGGGGCTACAAACCCTTGCACCGGATCGGCACGTCAACCGCACTTGCACGGCCGCCCCTCACAAACGCCGCAAGCGTCACGCGCATGTTGGCGACACGCGGCATGGAAGATGACATCCGCACCGTCCTTCGTCTGGCGGGCATTCCCAACACGGCTGACGCCGTCATCGCGACCATGCGGTCGGGAACGTCCGTGCGTGGCGGCCGCTGCGCCGATGCGACGCCGCAAGACGGACAGCTCATCGAGTGCGATGTGCAGCCCGGCGACACCATGGAATGGATGGCCAACCGGCCAAATGCCCGGCGTGGCAACCGGACGCCCGGACTCCTCGAGAAATATCAGTGGGCCGGCCCGCGTGCGTTCCCGGCGTTCCTCTTCCGGATCACGAACAACAACACGTCCTACACGTTCATGGTGCCGAAAATTTGCGGCAACCTGTCGCTGTTGAACGCGCGCGCGATCCCGGTCGCGGCAGTGGCACCACCGCCACCGCCTCCTCCGCCGCCACCTCCACCACCGCCTCCGCCGCCACCACCGCCGCCTCCACCTCCGGTAGTGGCGCCGCCGCCACCGCCACCACCTCCTCCACCGCCACCTCCAGTGGTCGCGGCTCCGGTGCATCCGTTCTTCTTCGATGCGACCGTTGGCAAGGAGCGTCGTGTGTGGCCGGCTGATCCGTCGGCAGGCTTCCTCAGCGACTTCGGTCAGTGCTCGCCGCAGGTGGGCGTGAAGCTCGGTGTGGCCAAGCGGTTCGATAACGACTGGGAAGTGGCCGGCGCGCTCGGCGCCGCCTTCAGCCTGGTGACCGGCGACAAGGTGAGACAGAACGAGCTCTTCATCGACACCGAAGCGAACAAGTACTTCGCTGGCGGCTCGTTTGTCGGCACCGGCATCTCGTTCTGGGATCTCACCCGGAGCCAGACGTTCACCCCGGCGTGGCTCGTCCACTTCGGCATCCCGCTCGGCTCCTCACCGCTGTACTTCATCGGTGAAGGCCGGCTGTTCTTCAGGAACATCGACGGCGGCGCGGCGAACAACTATCAGTTCGCTGGCGGCATCCGTGTGAAGTTCTAAACGAACATCACTTCTGACCTAAAAAGGCCGACGCGCGTCATGCGCGTCGGCCTTTTTTATTGCCTGACTCTTTGCCAGACGACACGCGTACACTTCAGACAAATGCGCGGAATCGCTTAGGAGGGCCTCATGACAATCGAACTACTGCGAGAATTCCTGCTCCGCTGTCTCCTGATGAACGCCGTGATGCTGTTCATCTGGTTCTTCGGCTTCACGCTCATGCACGACACCATGAACCGGTTCATCACGGCGATGCTCCGACGGCCGATCCCGAATCTGGACACGATCCACGTCGCGGGAATCGCCCTCCTCAAGCTGCTCACCATCATGTTGACGCTCATCCCATGGCTCGCCTTGACGATGATGCGGTAGGTGGGGGTTGTGGGGGGCTGATGCCTGGTGGGAGGGAGGCTCGCGGTCGGGCATCACACGTGCCGTCTGAGCCAATCGGAGTTTCGCGCGTGATTACACACGGTGCAATCACGCGCGAACAAGTTTTACATGCGTGGTATCAGCGCCAGCCTGCCACGCAGGGACTGGCCTCCACGGTCAGCGTCCCGCTAGCGAGAACGCCGTCACGGTCGATCCGGAGGGCTGGACGATCCACTGCGTGCCGTCCAGCATGTAGGTCGTCGGAGGCGCATACGTCGCGCCGCCCGTCTGATATTGATAGAGCACCTTGCCCGTCGATGAATCGACGGCCATGAACGTCCCGGCGTGATCGGAGCTGAACACCACGCCGCCCGCCGTTGACGTGACGCCCGCCCAGCCAGGACCGTCGTACTCGACGCTCCACTTGCGCTCGCCAGTCCGAGGATCGATCGCTCGAAGCGCGCCACGGCGTGGCGGTTCGGTCATCGGCTGCACGTTGCCGCCCATCGTGCGATCACCAACCTTTGCTTCCGGTGTCTCGCGCCGAATGAACTTGGCGCACGTCTCACGCACGGTCAGGAAAAACAGGTTGCGGGAGGCGTCGAAGGACGGCGACATGAAGTTCGTCCCGCCGTACCAATCAGGACAGGTCACCGTCCCCTCTTCCGTCGGCTCGTGCCCAGGAATCTCCTGCGGCTTTCCGTCAGCGCCGATGCCGGTGGCCCAATTGAGGTTCACGAACGGCTTCGCCTGAATGACTTTGCCGGTCGCGCGATCCAGCACGTAGAAAAAGCCGTTGCGATTGGCCTGCATGACGACTTTCCTCGTCTGGCCGCCAATCTGCAAATCGGCAAGCACAGGCACCTGATTCGCGTCCCAGTCGTGCGTGTCGTGCGGCGTGAACTGATAGTGCCAGCGCAGCTTGCCGGTGTCGGCATCGAGCGCGAGCAGCGACGCGGCATACAGGTTGTCGCCCGCGCGGGTCGAGCCATCCCAATCAGGATTCGGATTCCCGGTCCCCCAGAAGAGCAGGTTCGTCGCGGGATCGTAGGTTCCGGTCACCCAGGTCGGCGCGCCGCCACGCTCCAGCACGTTGTCCGGCCACGTCTCGCTCCCAGGTTCACCCTTCGCAGGCACGGTCCAGAAGCGCCACACGCGCTTGCCGGTCGCCGGATCGTAAGCGTCGAGGAAGCCGCGATTTGCATACTCCCCACCCGCGACGCCGACAATCAATTTGTCTTTCACGACGAGCGGCGCTGGCGTGCTCGCGTACCCAAGGTTGTAGTCCGCCATCGCGACATCCCACAGCACCTTCCCGGTCTTGGCTTCAAAGGCCATCAGGTGCGCATCGAGCGTCGTCATGAACAAGCGATCGCCGTAGATGGCAAAGCCTCGATTCACCGGGCCGCAGCACACCTTGAGCCCCGCCGGCAGCGCGCGGTGATAGGACCAGAGCTGTTTGCCGGTGCGTGCCTCGATGGCCCAGGCGTTGTTGAGCGCGCCGGTGAAATACAAGACGCCGTCCAGCACGACCGGCGTCGCTTCGAAATTGCCGATGACGCCGGTCTGAAACGTCCAGCGCGGCGTCAATTGCGCGGCGTTAGCCGGCGTGATCTGCGTCAGCGGACTATAGCGGCTACCGGAGTAGTCGCCGTAGATCGTCAGCCAGCGCGTCGGGTCCGACAGTCCCTTCATGATGTCGGGACCGGTAATGTTCTGCGCGTTGAGCGCCACCGCCGCGAGTCCGGCGAGCGCGACACCAAGCATGCTCCGATGGACAAATGAACTCACACAGCCTCCAAAATGGGTGAGACAGAATATCTCAACTGCGCGCACCGTAATACGATTGATACATTCCGCGACGAAATAGCCAGCCCCCAAGCGGACCAAGCCACTTCAGCACGTGGTACATGTAGCCCAGATCGATCATCTCGATGAGGTTGCCGTCGAAATCCTTCACGAAGAAAAACGTGTGCCCACGCGGCGATCGCTCCGGCTTCGACAGACATGTGACGCCTTTGCTGACCAGATAGTCGTACCACTTCTGCGTATTGCGCACGTTGAAGCTGAAGTGCGTCAGACCGACCTGATTCCACGGGATCGGCGACGGCGGGCGCTGCGGCTCGAACGCGAAGATCTCGAGGATGCCGCCGCCAGGCACGCGCACCCACCCGATCTTGCACGACGGCGCCTCGCCGTCGACGCCGAAGAACGATCGCACCCGCTCCGGCGGTGTGTCGGCGACGCCCACGAGCGGACAGCCGAACACGTCCCAGTAAAACTGCACCGCCTTGTCAAAATCCGAGACGGTGATGCCGACGTGACTGAAGGAGTGTGCGTACACGTGATCGTCTCTCCGGAAAACGTTAGTTCGAACTCACGGCTGAATCAGTCGCGGCGGGCGTCCTGGTATCGCGGCGGCTCGCAGTCATCGCCTGTCCCAAGCGTGTCGACGCGATGTAGTCCGCGACGCGAAGCGCCTGCGCGATGATCGTCAGCGCCGGATTCACCGCCGCCGACGAGGGGAAAAACGACGCGTCGACGACGAACAGATTGTCGAGATCGTGCGCGCGACAGTACTCGTCGAGGACCGACGTCCGCGAATCGCGACCGAAACAGAGCGTACCGCACTGGTGCGTCGTATTGCGGCTGCCGTGCGAGTGCGCGACCACCGCGCGGAACCCAAGATCTTTCAGCATCTGTTTCGTCACCGCCACCAGACGGCGGTGCGTGTCGTTGTTGTTCGGACGGTAATCGAGCTGGATGCGGCCATCAGCGGTCACGACGACGCGATTTGTCGCATCCGGCAGATCCTCCGACATCGCCAGCCAGTCCACGCCACGCTTCACCCACGCGTCGTACGCCCAGACCGGAATCATCGGATACGCCGTCTGCGCCATGACGCCGTGCGTGCGTCCCTGCGACTGAATCTGTCCGAGCGGAAACTCATCGTCTGGACCGCGCAGATAGTAGTCGTTAATCGCAACTGTCTTCTGAAATACGGTGCGGTTGACCCGCCACGGGTTAAACCCCTCCATCATCGTCGCGTGGTGCGCCATGTAGCGGCGGCCGACGAGCCCTGACGAATTCGCCAGACCATCCTTGTGCCGATCGCTGGCCGAACGCAGCAGCAGCGCCGCCGAGTTCACCGCGCCGCACGAGACGATGAAGAGATCAGCCTCAACCCGGATCGTTGCGTTCCCACGCCGAACATCGACAGCGACGACACGCTGCCCTGACGGATCGGTGTGCAGACGTTCGGCATGCGCGCCGGTCCAGAGCGTCACGTTGTCGTGCTGGAGCGCCGGCATGACGCCGCACACTTCGGCGTCGCCTTTCTTGTGAATCCGGCACGGAAACGAGTTGCAGGTGTTGCAGAGGACGCAGCCGCCGGGCTCACCGGGATCGATGAGCGCCAGCGGCAGCGGCAGCGGATGAAAACCGAGCGTCCGGAGTTTTGCCACGAGCACCGCCATCTCCGCCGAGTGCGGAATCGGTGGATGCGGGTACGCCCCTCGCGGCGGCTCGGTTGGATCGATGCCTACTTCGCCGTGGACGCAGTACATCCGCTCGGCGCGATCGTAAAACGGCGCGAGCGTCGCGTAGTCGATCGGCCAGGCCGGCGAAACACCGCCCCGGTGCGTCAACTCGCCGAAGTCCTCGACGCGCAAGCGAAAGAGCACGCTGCCCCAGAACTTCGAGTTGCCGCCCACGTTGTAGTGCATGTAGGGCAGAAACTCGTGGCCCTGTTCATCCAGCCACTGCTCTTCCGACCGATAGCGGAGATGCTTCCAGACCTCGACCGGGTCCCAATTCGAAGGCTCCTGCGGCACCGCCTCGCCACGTTCGAGGATCAGCATCCGCGCGCCAGTCGACGCGAGCGCGCGCGCCAACGTTCCACCGCCAGCGCCGCTCCCGATGACGATGATGTCGAACCGATCGGTCACGCCTGACCTGACTCCGCCGAGGCGTAGATCTGCTCCATCAACTGCTGATCGTCAAGCGCCCGCTCGAGGCTCATCTCCGGC
>JAISPN010000081.1 GCA_031274845.1 Acidobacteriaceae bacterium | reverse complement strand
ACGGTGGGCGCTTCCGCGTCGATCTTCGGTCTCCTTGGCGCGCTCTACCACTACGGCCAGAAAAGCGGCCGTCACCTCGTCCGCGCGCAGGTGGGGCAGTGGGCGCTCATCATGTTCGTCTACGGGTTGATTGTGCCGAACGTGGACAACGCCGCGCACGCGGGCGGATTCATCGGCGGCTATCTGCTCTCGGCGCTCTTCAATCCCTTGAAGCCGGAGCGTGGCGATCATCTGCTCATTGGCGGACTCTGCCTGCTGGCGTCGATGGGCGCGATTCTCTATTCGGTGATCCGCGGCCTCGCGCTGATTACTTCCTGAGCGCGAGCTCTTCGTCGATGAGCGCGACGAAGGCGGAGAGCGGCTGCGCCCCTTCGAGCGAGCGTCCGTTGACGAAGAACGCCGGCGTGCCGGTGACGCCAAGCGCTTCGCCGTCTTTCATGTCCTGATCCACTTCCGCTTTCGTCTGGTGTCCGTCCACGCACGCACCAAAGGCGGTCATGTCGAGACCGAGCGCCGCCGCGTCCGCCTTGAGATCAGCGTCGCTCAGCTTCGGGGCGCTGCTGAACAACCGGTCGTGGTATGGCCAGAACTTGCCTTGTTTGGCCGCGCACGCGGCGGCTTCGGCGGCAGGCACCGCGTCCGGATGAATCGACAGCGGGAAATGACGGTAGACGAAGTGCACCTGGTCGCCGTACTTGGCGAGCACCTGCTGCACGGTGGGAAAGGCGCTCCGGCAGAAGGGGCACTGGAAGTCGGAGAACTCCACGATTTCAATCGGCGCAGTGGCCGGTCCCTTGGACTGATGGCCAGCCACCGCCACGGTTTGCCGTGGCGGTGCGAGCGACAGCGTGACGTGATTCTTGGCCTTCAGCGCGTCGATGAATTTCGTCTGCGCCTGTGTCAGGCGCTGTTCGAGCAGCAGCGACTTGATTGGTTCCTTCAGCGTGTCGAGCGGACGTCCCTGCACCGCGTTTGGATTGGCCTGATACCAGAACTGAATGTCCGCATCGGTCGGCGGCGTCACCGTGCCGGTGATTTCTTTCTGGACCAGCGCGTCGCGGCCGACGCCGCGTGCTTTCGCTTCGAGATCGAGCAGCCGATCGCCGACGAGTTCGTCGAGCACCGACTGACGCGCGAGAAAGATCGCCTGCGCCAGCCGGGCGCTGCCGTAGTCCGACGCCGGGTGCTGCATCGCTCTGGCGTCGACGTCCGCCAGCGTGATCGGTTCACCGGCCACGGTGGCGACGATATCGGTGGGCGTGCCCCCCATGCCGGTGGACGCGGCAGGCGAGGACGGAGATTGCGACGCCGACGCGCAGCTGGCCGTGTACAGCGCGGCGCCAGCCACGAGCGCGAGCGATCGCATCCATAGCGAGCAGGTCTCTCTCTTCATTCTCCCAACCTCGTGGGCATGTCGGCGACGACGTAGGTCATCACCGCCATGGCCGCCGCGGCACGCGAGACGTCCGCCGGAGCGATCTTGTCGACCGTGTCCGCCTGCGTGTGATGAATCTGAAAATACATGCCGGTGCCGTCGTACGACATGCTCGGCATATGTCCGGCTTGAATACTCGGATCGATGTCGGCCTCTTCGCCGCCGATCATCACGTGATCGGCGCCAATCGGCGCGAGCAGCGACGCAATGGCGGTGGCCGTGGCCATGCCCTTGTTGTTGCCGTTGAAGCCAAACGACACCGGGCTGAAGAGGCCCGAGTCGGCTTCGAGCATCATGACGTGCTTTGCAAGTTCGGCGCGATGTTGATCCCGATACGCGATCCCGCCGCGCGTGCCGTTCTCTTCGTTCACCCACAGCACGACACGAATCGTTCGTCGCGGCCGGAGCCCGAGCGTGCGCATCAACCGCAGCGCATCCCACGCCGCAATGCACCCGCCGCCGTCGTCGCTGGCGCCGGCGCCGACATCCCAGCTGTCGAGGTGACCGCCAAGCACGACGACTTCGTCCGGCCGTTCGCGTCCGCGCAGTTCGGCGACGACATTCGCTGACGGAACGTCCGCTTCAAAGTGCGCGTCCATCTGAAGACGGATGGTGATGCGGTCGCCGCGATCGGCCATGCGCTGCAGACGATCCGCGTCTTCGGTGGCGATGGCTGCCGCGGGAATTTTGGGCGCACCGGCGCGATAGCTGACGCTGCCCGTGTGCGGCAAGCGGAGTCCGGGCGGACCGATCGAACGCACCAGCGCGGCGACCGCGCCGTCGGCGGCGGCGAGCGACGGACCATCCGTGCGCACGGGGCGCGTCTCGTCGTAGGTCGTAAACGGCACGTTGAAGACGACGATGCGCCCTTTAGCGAGGTCCTTCCGCGCGTCGAGGTCCGCCATGGACTGCACGACGAGTACGTCCGCCTGGATGGCGGTACTGCCGGTGCCGACGCTGTCGCCGAGTCCCAGCATGGCGATGGCGTGCGGCGCTGGCGCGAGGATGTCGGCGCTTTCCTTGCCGCGCACCCAGCGCGGAATCATCACCGGCTCGGTGTGGACGTTTTCGAGGCCGTCGCGTGTCATCTCGGCGATCGCCCATTTGATGGCGCGGTCGAGCGCGGGCGATCCGCTCAGGCGGTGACCGATGGTGTCGGTGAGCTGCGCGAGCCGGTTCCAGGCGAACGTGCTTGCTGTCGAGGCGGCGATAAGCTGTGACGCCGGCTCGCGATAGGCGTCGAGCCACGCGGCGGACGCTGCGGTCTGCGCGCGCGCTGTCGACGCGAGAGACGCGAACAGGAGACACGCGAAGACAATCAGTCGTTGATGCTGGTGACGCACGAGGGAGAAACCTCCAGCGAACATCCTAGAGCGCGTTGCTCCGTCCCGGCATCCGGGGCGTGACCACGGCTTCCGGCTCGGGCGTGAAATCCTCGCCGGGGTTGATGAAGCGATCCTTCTCGAATCGATACTGCTTGTCGTAGAGCTGACGGTAGCGGCCGTTCTTTTCGAGCAGCTCCTCGTGCGTGCCGCGCTCGACGATCTCGCCATGTTCCAGCACGAGGATCTGATCGGAGCTGCGAATCGTCGAGAGGCGGTGCGCGATGACGAACGTCGTCCGTCCCTCACGCAGCGATTTGAGGCCGTCCTGAATGAGCGCCTCGCTTTCGCTGTCGAGGCTGGAGGTCGCTTCGTCGAGGATGAGGACGCGCGGGTCGGCGAGAATCGCGCGGGCGATGGCAATACGCTGCCGCTGTCCGCCAGAGAGCCGGACGCCGCGCTCGCCGACCACCGTGTCGTAGCCCTGTTCGAATTCCTGAATGAACTCGTCGCAGTGCGCGATCTTGCTGACGCCGATAATCTCGTCACGCGTCGCGTGCGGTCTGGCGAAGGCGATGTTCTCGGCAATCGTGCCGTCGAAGAGGAAGTTGTCCTGCAGCACGACGCCAAGGTGCTGACGGAAATCACGCAGCTTCACATCGTTCAGGTCGGTGCCGTCGACGAGCACGCGCCCGGAGAAGGGGCGGTTGAACGCCATGACGAGGCTGATGAGCGTGCTTTTGCCCGATCCGCTCGATCCGACGAGCGCCGTTGTCGATCCGGCCGGCGCGGTGAAGGCCACCTGCTTCAACACCGGCACGCCGGGGTTGTACTCGAAGCTGACATCCTCGAAGGTGATCTCGCCGTGGATGTCGCCGAGCGGTTCGCGCGACGCATCTTCCTGATCTTCGGTGGCCATCTGACGGATTTCGCGAATGCGATCGAGGCCGGCAAACGCTTCGGTAATCTGCGTGCCGATGTTGGCCAGCTGCACGACCGGCATCGTCAGGAGCGCAATCATCGAGATGTACATGAAGAGATCGCCGATCGTCATCTCGCCGGTGCGGATCGCATGCCCGCCGACGAGCATGACCGCGATGCCGATGGCGCCGATGACGAGCCCCGAGAAGGCGCCGATGGCCGACACGCCGGTCAGCGATTTGGCGACGTTTCTGAAGATGCGGTGCGCCCCCTGGGCGAAGATGAGCTCCTCGCGTTTTTCAGCCGTGTACGCCTTCACGATGCGGATGCCGCCGAGCGATTCGGCGAGCCGTCCGGTGACTTCGGCGTTGATCTGCCCGCGTTCGCGGAAGAGCGGACGCAGCTTGCGGAAGGCCGCCGCCATGCCGCCGCCGAAGGTGCCGAGGACGAGGACGGTGATGAGCGTCAGCTTCCAGTTCAGATAGACGAGAATGGCGAGCGCCATCACGGCGGTCAGCAGCGAGCCGGTCAACTGCACGAGCCCCGTGCCGACGAGATTCCGAATCCCTTCGGCGTCCGTCATGATGCGCGAGATCAAGATGCCGGTTTTCGTCTGGTCGAAGTAGCGGACCGGCAGCCGGACCACGTGCGTTTCAACCTCTTTGCGCATGTCGGTGATGGCGCGCTGCGCGGCAACGCCAAGCACCTGCGAGTTGGCGAACGACGTGATCGCATCGACAATCGTCGCGCCGCCCGCAATCAGCGCGAGCTTCGGCAGCAGATCCCAATTGCCGCGCGCGATGACATCGTCCATCAGGTACTTCGACGTCGTGGGGAGCACGAGGCCCGCGAGACGATTGACGACCATGAGCGACAAGCCGATGCTGAGGCGCTTTCTGTGCTTCCAGACAAGCGCGCGCGCTTCGTCCAGCGCGCCGGCGGTCATTTTTTTCTTCGTGGCGGACGATTTCCCTCCCGGCATGGCGCCCGGAGCGGGTCGTATTCCGCGGCTGCGCTCGGCGCTGCCGAGGCCTTTGATCTTCAAGCGGTCACCTCGTTACTAGCCATTATTGCCCACGATGACGGGCGATCAGGAGTGAGCCGGAGACCGGTGGTCGATCCGCTCGTCGTATCTGGCGGACGCCGCCTGAAGTTGCGCTGCGATCTCTCGCGCGAGCGAGGCTGGCGAGACGACGTGGACGAAGGGGCCGAAGCTTAAAATCCAGCTGCGCAACGCGTGATCGAGGCAGACGTCGAGCGTCATGCGCGTGCCGCCGTCCGGGAGATCCTCGTAGCGCTGCGACGGATGCCATTCGCGCGCCTTGACGTAATCGACCATCCCCGGCTGGAATGCGAGCACGACTGATTCGGGCGTGCCTGAATGAACGCCCAGCGAGTGCGGAAACGCCTCGTCCGGCAGATCCTCCATCGGCGTGAACCGTTCTTCGAGCAGCGAGATCTCTTCGATGCGCTCGACCGCAAACGTCCGGATCTCTTCGTACTCCGGCACGTAGGCGAGCAGGTAGAGGCCGCCTTGCGCGTACGCCAGACGATAGGGGTGGACGAGATACTGCTTCGTCCGCTCGCTCGACCGCGAGTGGTAGCGGACGAGCGCCTGACGGTTGAAGAGCGTGGCGTCGAGCGCGCGCGCGACGATCGGCGGCCGGGCGGTCTCCTCGTCGGTCAACGTGCGGCGAAGCGGGTCGGGTTTCGACGCGATGACGCGCGGCAACTCGTCGAGAAACTGACGCATGTGTGGCGTCAGGCTCTGGCTCAACTTGTCGAAGGCGTGTTCGAGATCGTCTCGAAAGGGGGTTCCAGCCAGCGCTTCAAGCAGCGTGCGGCCGAAGTAGAGCGCGCAGAGTTCCGACAGCGTGAGTCCGGCGGTGAGACCGTGGAACGCCTGACCGTTGATCTTCCACCGCGTGCGGCCATCGCTGTGGTCTTTGTCGTCGTAGACAGGAAACCCGGCTTCTTCGAGCGCCTGAAGATCGCGCCGGATGGTGCGCGTCGTGACGGCGCACTCGGTGGCGAGGTGATCGATGGTGACGCCGCTCAGACGCGAGCGTTCGATCGCGCGCAGAATCGTCCACTGTCGAATGACCTCGGCGTTGCGCGGCATGGTCGAAACGCGGCTAGGTCGCGTATTCGCCGCGATAGTCCTGCGGGAGCACCGCCGCGATCGCGCGGCCGATCTCGTCCATCATCACGCGGCGATCGCCCCCAGAGGCCGCGCGGAGTTCGTCGGCGTTGATGGGGCGGCCAATCGCCATGACGATTTCGCTAGGCGTCAAGCGCTGTTCACCGATGGGGAAGAGCGATTCGCTGCCGGCGATGCCGACCGGGAGGACGATGGTTCCCGGTTCCTCGAAGTAGCGCGTCACGCCGGCGAGCAGCGTCTGCATGCCGCCGGTGCGGCTGCGCGTTCCTTCCGCGAACACGAGCAGCGCGTCGCCCGCGCGGAGACGCTCCTGCGCGACGACGATCGTGCGCCGTGCGGCGCTTGCGACCTCACGCGCGTTCATCACCGCTTCGCCCGAGGAGACGCCGCTGCTTTGCGGCGTCTTGATCGTGCCGAAGCAGAGGCTCGAAAACCGCCGGGTGATGTTCGAGTAGACCTTCGGTCCAGCCACGACGGTCAATCGCTCGGCGATGGCATCGGCATTGGCGCGATGGAGGAGCACTTCCACGATGTTGGCGTCGCTGTACGACAGATGATTCGAGACGATCACCATCCGCGCGGTGTCGAGTCCGCGCAGCCGTTCGGCCCCTTCAAGACGCATCAGGTGCGGCAGAAGCCGCGCGGCGAGCAGGCGGTGTACCTGCCGCGCCACCGGATCGGCCGGGAAGTAGCCCCATTCGCTCCCCGCGCTCGCGAGCCGATCACGAAGTGTCGCGAGCGCCTGCGGACCCGCGGCGGTAATCTCCGCGCGCAACGCCTCCCGCACGGTGTCGGCCGGAAGGTGATGGTGTTTCAGGAATGTCGTGATCGCGTCGAGCAGCGGTTCGGGCGTACACGGCAGCGGCGCGGCGAGCAAGGAATCGGGCGTCATGGTCAAAGCGTTCCGTCTAGTGTCGCTCAAAAACTTGCTTTTGGTCATGTACCATGATGTTTTCCCGTGACTTTCGTCTTCCTGTTCGCCGTCGCGTTCGTGGGCGGCGCGCTCAATGCCGTCGCTGGCGGCGGATCGTTTCTCGCGCTCCCCGCGCTCATGTCGGCTGGGATTGGCGCCGTCTCCGCCAATGCGACGACGACGCTGGCGATGTGGCCGGGGTCGCTGTCGAGCGTCATCGCGTACCGCCGCGAAGTTGGTCATGCCACATCCTGGCTCTGGCGTCTTGGCGTGACGAGCCTCGTCGGAGGGCTGCTTGGCGCCTGGTTGCTGGTGCGCACCTCCGACGCGCGCTTTCTGCACCTCTTGCCGTGGCTGATGCTCGCCGCGGCGCTCACCTTCACGTTCGGAGGGCACCTCGTTGCCAGACTGCGGCCGAAGTCTGCCGCCAGCGCGTTACACGGCGATCGGTCACAGGTACCGTGGTGGATTCTGCTGTTCCAGTTGATGATTGCGATCTACGGCGGCTATTTCGGCGGCGGGATGGGGATCATGATGCTCGCGGGATTTGCCGTCGCCGGCATGACCGACATCCACGAGATGAACGCGCTCAAGACGGTGTTGGCGGTCGCGATCAACGGTCTCGCGCTTGCCGAGTTCATCATCGACGGCGCGATCAGTTGGCCGCCGGGGATCGTGATGGTCGCGGGCGGCATCGCGGGTGGCTACCTCGGCGCCGCCATTGCGCGGAAGCTCCCGCAGCCGTTCGTGCGCATCACGGTCATCGCCGTCGCGTGGGTGATGACGGCGTACTTCTTCCTGCGGTGATCCATTGCGCGTGAGCGAGCGAAGGCGATGAGCGAGGAGACGGTGACGGAACAGACGGAGCAGGAACAACTCGTGACGGCGCATCTCGGCGGACTCGGCATTCCGTTCGAGCACTATCAGCATCCGCCGATTGCGACCGCCGACGAAGGCGTCGAGCACTGGGCCGGCATCGACGCCGTACACTGCAAGAATCTGTTTCTCCGCAATCAAAAAGGGGATCGTCACTATCTCGTCATCCTCGAACACACGAAGCGCGCGGACTTACGGGCCGTGGCGGAGCAGGTCGGTGACGGGAAATTAAGCTTCGGATCGCCGGAGCGGCTGATGACGTTTCTCGGCGTCACGCCGGGTTCGGTCTCGCCGTTTGGACTCATTCACGATCGCGCGCAGCATGTGCGCGTCTTTCTCGACCGAGAGTTGAAGCACGCCGCGCGTATCTCGTTTCACCCGAACATCAACACGGCGAC
>JAISPN010000071.1 GCA_031274845.1 Acidobacteriaceae bacterium | reverse complement strand
CAAGAGGACGGCGCCGGCCCGCGACCGCCGCGTCGTCATCATCGAGGTCACGCCGGACGGGAAGAACGCACTCACGCGGGTAGGACGTGCCGCCGAAGCCCACCTGTCGGAGCTACTGCAGCCGCTCGAACTGGAATCGTGCCAGCAACTGCGCGACGGGTTGGCGGTGCTCCGGAAGATTTTCGACGTGCGCGGTGAACTTCGACGGAAAAGAAACCGTATATAAACCAAAGTCGTCTTCGGTCCTCAACCACCGAGGTCTACGTCACCTATGCCTACCCAACTCGACACCGACGTGCCCGAAAAGGGATTGCTGGCGCGAGTATTCGGCGTGCTCGTGTCCCCACGGGCCACCTACGCCGATATCGCGCTCCGGCCACGGCCGTGGCCCGCGATTATCCTCATCGTCCTGCTGGGGAGCGCCGCCACGTTTGTCTTTTTGTCGACGACGGTTGGACAGCGGGCCGTGCTGGATCAGCAGTTGACGGCCATGGAATCAATGGGCATAAAGGTCAGCGACCAGATGCGCGACGCCCTCGTGCAGCGCGCCGGAAGCACCCCCTACATCAGCGCGGTCGGCGGGGCCGTCATGGTGCCGCTGCTGATCGCGGTCGTGGCGGCGCTGCTCCTCGGCATCTTCAACGCGATGCTGGGCGGCGACGCGACGTTCACGCAGGTCTTTGCCGTCGTGGCGTACTCCAGATTCATCGGCGTGCTTGGGACGCTCTTCTCGTTCCCGCTCGATTACATCAAGGAAAGCATGTCCAGCCCGGCCAGCCTCGCGGTGTTTTTTCCGATGATCGACGACGCCACCTTCCTCGGCCGTCTGCTCGGTTCCATCGATCTGTTTGCGGTGTGGGGAATCGTCAGCCTCTCCATCGGGCTTGGCGTCTTGTACAAAAAACGGACGGCGCCCATCGCGTGGTCTCTGCTGACGTTCGGCGCGGTCGTCGTGATCGCCTTTGCCGCCGTTCGCACCGTCCTCTCCGGAGCATAAATGACACGAAAGAATCTCCTCATCGCCCTGCTGGTGGTGATCGTTGGCGGCGCGGTGGTCGCCGCGAACCTGTACTTCAAACGGCAAGCGGGCGTCACCGTCACGGTGGAAGCCATCACCGCGCGCAATCTCGAAGCGATCGTGTCGGCCTCGGGCAAGATCCAGCCGAAGCGGCTCGTGAACATCAGCGCCGACACGCCGGGGCGCGTCGTCAATCTGGCGGTCAACGAAGGCGACCGCGTCAAGCAGGGGCAGTTCCTCCTCCAGATCGATCCGAAATCGCTGCGCATGCGCGTCGACGGCGGCGCGGCCTCGGTCGAAGCGGCGGAAGGGACGCTGCGGCAAATGCGTCAGGCGGTTGAAACCGCTCGCGTGCAACTCGCTCAATCGCAGCGCAACCTCGACCGGCAGACCGATCTCTCAAAACGTCAGCTCACCACCCGCGAAGCGTTGGAGCAGGCGCAAACCGACCGGAACGCCAAGGAATCCGCGCTGCGCGAACTCGAACATCAAGTGACCTCGCAGGAATCGCGCACGACGCTGGAACGTTCCAACCTCGATAGCGCGCGGTACGACCTGAGCAAGGTACGCATCGAATCGCCCATCGACGGCATCGTCACGCGCCGCAACATTCAGGAAGGCGAAACGGCCGTCATCGGCACGATGAACAACGCGGGCACCGTGCTCCTGACGCTGGCTGACATGTCCGTCATTCAGGCGGAGGTCAACGTCGACGAGACGAACATCCCCAAAGTCGTGATCGGCCAGATTGCGAAAATCACGATCGATGCCCTTCCGGATCGCGTCTTCAAGGGGCACGTCACTGAAATCGGCAACAGCCCGATTCAAGATACGGGCGTCGCAACAACCGCCACACAGGCGACCAACTTCAAGGTCGTGGTCGTGCTGGACGAGCAGATTCCCGACGTGCGCCCCGGCTTCACCTGCACCGCGGATATCACCACGGCCACGCGCGAGAGCGCGACGTCGGTGCCGATTCCCGCGGTCGCCGTCCGCGAGTTGATCTACGACGCGCAGAATCAGGTCGTGAAGCCGCCGAAGCCCGATCGGCCGCGGCGTCCCTCCGATCCGCCGCCCGCGCCCATCGAGCTCACACAAGGCCAGACGCGCCGGGAAACCGAAGGAGTATTCGTCGTCACGAACAACGTGGCGGAGTTTGTGCCGATCAAGATCGGCGTCTCCGGCGATCGCTACTTCGAAGTCCTCTCCGGACTCAAATCCGGCGACCGGGTGATTACCGGCCCCTACAACTCCGTGCGCAACATGATGGACGGCGACCCGGTGAAGATCGACGCGCCGCGCCAGACGCGCACGAGCGGATCGACGCCGTAATGCGGAACGTCACCGCAGTGCGGTACGTCACCGCTCACACTGGCAACTAACGACAGACGCGCGTGGGACAACTTCTCGAATCGGCAAGCATCGCGCTCGAAGCCATCTGGTCTTCGAAGCTCCGATCGTTCATGACCGTGCTCGGCAACATCGTCGCGGTCACGTCGATCATTGCCGTGGTGTCGCTCATCCAAGGGTTGAACGCCTCGGTCAGTCAGGCGATTCTGAATCAGGCGGGCGCCGATTCGTTTGCCATCCAGCAGTTTCCCGTCACGCGCAGCGACGAGGAAATCGAGGCGTCCCGGGCGAATCCTCGACTGACGCTGGCGGATGTCCGCACTGTCCGGCGCTACGATCCCGATCAGATTGCCGCGGTCATGGCCGATTCCAGCGCCAACGGCCGCATCACTTACCGCGACCGCTCCATCGACAGCACGCGCATTCAGGGCGTCACCGCCGATTACATCAACTTCTCCACCTTCAGCGTCGAACGTGGCCGGTTGATGATGCCCGCCGAAGTCGATACCGCGCGCAACGTCACCGTCATCGGCTGGCAAACCGCCGACCGTCTGTTCGGCGCCAATGTCGATCCCCTCGACAAGACGATCCAGATCGAAGGGGTCCACTTTCGCATCGTCGGCGTCAGCGAGAAAAAGGGATCGCTGCTCGGACAATCGCAGGATGAGTTCGCGATTATCCCGCTCGGCCAGCACCAGCAACTCTTCGGATCGCGCCGCAGTCTCCAAATCTCCGTGAAGCCGCGCGATCTCGCGAACATCAGCGCCGCCATGGATGCCGCGACCGTTGCGCTCCGCAGTCAGCGCGGCCTCAAGCCGAAACAGCCGGATAACTTCGGCATGTTTACCTCGGATACGTTCCTCAACATCTATCATCAGGCGACGAGCGGCGTCTTCGCCGTCCTCATCGGCGTCGTCGCGCTGTCGCTCGTCGTCGGCGGCGTCGTCATCATGAACATCATGCTGATGGTCGTCACCGAGCGGACGCGCGAGATCGGCCTGCGCAAAGCGCTCGGCGCGCGGCGCAACGACATCATGGCGCAGATGCTCACCGAATCGGTGGTGCTGTCAATGTTTGGCGGCGTCGTCGGCACGTTGTTCGGCTCGGCCATCGCCCTCGCGATTAGCTCCTTCACGCCGATTCCGTCGGCCGTCGAACCCTGGTCGATCGCGCTTGGCATCGGCACCACGGCGCTCGTCGGACTCTTCTTCGGTCTCTATCCCGCCTCAAAAGCAGCGAGCCTCGATCCGATCGAAGCGCTGCGCAAGGAATAGCTGATGGCGATCCGAAGCGGCCTCCTCCGCGAAGTCATCGTCATGGCGTTCGACACCGTCCGCACGAACAAGATGCGGTCGGCGCTCACCGTCCTCGGCGTCGTCATCGGTGTCACGTCAATCGTCGGCATGACCGCGATGATTCGCGGCTTCGATCAATCGCTGCGCGATTCGATCGGCGCCATCGGTCCGAATACGATCTTCCTGCAACGGTTTGGCGTCAGCAGTTTTTCAAGCGGCGCCGAACTGCGCGACCTGCTCAAGCGGCCAAACCTCACCGTCTCCGACGCCAGAGCCCTTGAGACGATGGCCGAGACCATTCAGTTTGTCGATATCGAACTCGGCGCTGGCGGCATCGGCGCGCCGACCCAACGCCGCGTGTTCTACCGCGATCGCAAAAGCAGTCCGCTGGTCGTCTTCGGCACCTCGGAAAACTTCGCCGAAGGCACGCGCATCCCCATTGCTGGCGGCCGGTTCTTCAACGGCACGGAAGTGCAGTACCGCAAGAACGTCGCGGTGCTGGGCTACGGGCCGTATCAACTGCTGTTCGGCGAGTCAGGGACCGATCCCATCGGCAAGACGATCCGGATCGGCAGCGACCGTTTCGAGGTCGTTGGCGTCTTCGACAAACGGCCGTCGGTTGGCGGGTTCAATCAAGGACAGGACGATTTCGTCACCATCCCCTACACGGCGTACCAGCGCCTCTTCGGTCTCAATCCAACCGAGGGCGCGCGCAACACGTCGATTCTGCCCATCCAGATCGCGCTCTTGCCACGCGAAGGCACCGACGTGAAAGTAGCGATGGCCGATGTCGAGCACGTGATGCGCATCCGCCACGAACTGCGGCTCGACGAGCCGGACGATTTCGATCTGATGACGCAGGACTCCATCCTGAAACTCTGGGATCAGATCAGTCAGGGGACATTTCTGGCGCTCATGGTGATCTCGTCCATCGCGCTCATGGTCGGCGGCATCGGCGTGATGGCGATCATGTCGATCTCGGTCACCGAGCGCACCCGGGAAATCGGCGTGCGCAAGGCGCTCGGCGCCAGACGCGCGGAGATTCTCTTTCAGTTCCTCATGGAAGCCGCGTTCCTCACCTCGCTCGGCGGCGTCATCGGCATCGCGCTCGGCAGCGCCATCGGCTGGCTCGTCCACCTCGCCACCGGCTTCCCGATCTCGCTCCCCTGGTGGTCGTTCGCCATCGGCCTCGGCTTCTCCGCGTCTGTCGGCATCTTCTTCGGCATGTGGCCCGCCTTCAAAGCCTCACGCCTCGACCCGATTGAAGCCCTGCGCTACGAATAACGCCATCCGGTCACGGCCAGATCAAAAAATCATCGGATGAGATGACACGATGATCAGCGCGGCTTGACGATCTCGGCGGCGACAAGCGCCAGCGCATTCTCGCGCGCCTGTTCGTCCGGGAGCGCATCCCAGGCGCGGAGAAGCGCCTGTGTCTGCCCGGCGTGTAACGGGTCCACGCCCGAGCGGCACAGATCGATGAAGCTGTCATACCCGAACGCATGGGCAATGCTGTTTAGCGTCTCCCACCGCGTATTGCGGCCGTTCTCCAC
>JAISPN010000058.1 GCA_031274845.1 Acidobacteriaceae bacterium | reverse complement strand
AATCCCACGCCTCCGCCGTCCTGCTCGTACCGGCCGATGACGCGCGCATTGCGCCGTTCGAGGATCTTAATGATCCGGCCTTCGAGACGTCCGCCTTCCTTGACGCGCTCGACGCGCGCCACTACGCGGTCGCCGTGCATCGCCTCGCCGAGATTTTCTCCGGCGATGTAGATATCGCCGCGCCCTTCGGCGGAGCGCTCCGAGATGACGAAGCCGTACCCGGCCGGATGCGTCTCAAGCTTGCCGACGTGAAGATCCATCTTCTCCGGCAAACCAAAACGCTTGCCCCGGATCTCAATCAGTTCGCCGGCCGCGACGAGCGCCTTCAAATGACGCCGGAAGGCGGCGCGTTGATCCTTCGAAATACGGAGCAACTGCAGTAGTTCGCGGGTGCTGGCCGGGTGATGGACACGCTCGCGAAGTTGCGCGAGCACCTGTTCTCTTAACAGCATTATTCGTTACGTTATCAGCAGCACTTGCAGGTCGCCGACATTGGTGCCGGTCGGCCCGGTGCGCACAAGGTCGCCTATCGGATCAAAAAAGTGATAGGCGTCGTTCAATGAAAGATAGTGAGTCGGGTCGCCAAGGCCGGCCGCCCGTGCGCGGTCGAGCGTGGTGCTCTCCACGATCGCTCCAGCGGCATCGGTTGGACCATCGATGCCGTCCGTGCCAACGCTTGCGAGCGCCATCCCTGTTCGGCCGGCGACGAGAGGCACCGCCGCCAGCGCGAATTCCTGATTGCGACCGCCACGTCCTTGACCGGTGACCTTCACGGTCGTTTCCCCGGAGGAGATCACGCAGAGCGGACGATCGGCAGACGCGACATCGCGGGACATCCGCGCGAAATAATCCTCGGCCGCGACACGCGCCTCACCGATAACAGCGGACTCCTGCACGATCACGCGATAGCCCAGCGAGCGCGCCATCTGCTCGGCGCCGCGCATGGCCTCACGCCGTCCGCCAATGACAACCGCCTCCGATCGTCGTAACCGCGCGTCACCAGGCTTGGGTGTGTCGTCGCGCTCGCCACGATCGCCTTCGTCGAGCACGCGCACAACGGCGTCAGGGTACGCGCGACGGCCACCGTGCGCATCCAGCACACGCAGCGCATCAGCATACGTGCTCGGATCGGCGACCGTTGGCCCCGACGCGATCACGGTCATGTCGTCGCCAATGACGTCGGAGATGATGAAGGTGCGGCAACGCGCCTTCGTCCGCGCCGCCAGCCAGCCGCCTTTAATCCTCGAAAGATGCTTGCGCACGGTGTTGAGCGCCACGATATCGGCGCCCGCGTGCAGCAGCACTCGCGTCGCCAATGACTTCTCTTCCAGCAACAGGCCGCTGGCCGGCACCGCCATCAACGACGACGCGCCACCCGACAGCAGCACGATCACGTCAGCGTCGGCAGCCGCCATGTCGACGAGGTCGAGCGCGGCGCGGCCTGCGCGTTCGCTGCGCACGTCAGGCTCGGGATGACTGGCGGTCAAGGTTCGGATCGAAGGGCCACACGCTGACGCCGGTGTTGGCGCGATGACGAGGCCTCCCTGAAGCGCGGTGCCGAAATACTGGACGGCCTCGGCCGCCATCGCGGGAGCGGCCTTGCCAGCGGCCACCATCCACACCGCACGCTCATGAGGCGCGTCGCGCCTGAAGGCGGCCGCGAGCAGACGCGCCGGGTCCACGGCGGCGATGCCGGCGCCAATCGTGGCCAGTAGATCGTGTCGAAGATCGGGAAGTGAGCGGCTCAGTGCGTGTGCTTGGTGTCAGATCGGGCCGAGAGCCCAGTGACCGCGTCGAACTGTTTCAGCAACGAACTCACCAACTGGTCCGCGTTGTCTTTCACGCAGAGCTGTTCGAGTTCATCCATGATGCGAGTGAGGGCGGTTTCGACGTTGGTGATGGCGGTATCGGAGTAGTACGGACGGTGTTGCTGAAGGCAGCGCTGGTGTTTGATGAATTCCTGCCTGTAGAACTCAGTGACAGGGTGTTGTTCACTGATCGGCCTCGAATCGGTGACGAAGCGTGGCATGTAATTCCTCAAAAGAAATTTACCCGAGGTGAACCTAGTCTAAGAGGGCAAAAAACCTAATGTCAAGGAAATGCATCAGCCTTGACTACCTCGTCGCGGTCACGCCGTGATCGAGCGCGTGCCTCAGCAATTCGTTGACCCGCTTGGGATTGGCTTTGCCGGCCGTGGCTTTCATGACCTGCCCCACCAAAAATCCGAACGTGGCGGTTTTTCCGACGCGATAGTTCTGGACCGCATCGGCGTTCGCCTCGAGCACGCCCGCAATCAACGTCACGATCGCCGACTCATCGTCGATTTGCGTCAGCCCTTCGGCGCGGACAATCGCCTCCGCGTCCGCATCGGAGGTGAGCATCGTTTCGAACACGCCCTTGGCGATGGCTCCGCTAATCGTCCCCTGCTCGATGAGCGTGAGCAGACCAGCGAGACGCCGCGCGGAGATCGGTGACGCCAGAATGTCGACATCGCGCGCCTTCAGCGCCCGGGCCAGATCGCCCATCATCCAGTTTGCCGCCGCCTTTGCCGGAGCCCCGGCAGCCGCCGTGGCTTCAAAGTAGTCAGCGAGCGCACGCGACTGCGTCAACTGCGTCGCGTCGTAGTCGGACAAGGCGTACTCAGTCATAAAACGCGCGCGGCGCGCATCTGGCAGTTCGGGCATCGACGCGCGAATCGCCGCGACTCTCGCCGCATCGACGACGAGGGGCGGAAGATCCGGCTCAGGAAAATAGCGGTAGTCGTGCGCTTCTTCCTTGCTGCGCATGGAGACGGTGACGCCAGCCGCGGCGTCCCACAACCGCGTCTCTTGTCGAACGGTGCCGCCCTCTGACACGAGATCGATTTGACGCTCGATCTCGTATTCCAGAGCCTTCTGCAAAAACCGGAAAGAGTTGAGGTTCTTCACTTCGGCCTTGGTGCCGAGCGTGGCCGTGCCCACGGGACGGACCGAG
Organism: Acidobacteriaceae bacterium; assembly: GCA_031274845.1. Classification (GTDB taxonomy): domain Bacteria; phylum Acidobacteriota; class Vicinamibacteria; order Vicinamibacterales; family CAVVIG01; genus CADEEX01. The sequence goes on along the minus strand of JAISPN010000058.1, from coordinate 320 downwards.
ATGTTCGCGTCGCACCGCAAACTTCCCTCGTCCATGGTGCCGTCGTTGACGCCGAGCCAGACCAGGATCGATCGAAGACGTGTAAAAAACTCCGCGGCATCGGCAGCCGACCGCAGATCGGGCTCGCTCACGATCTCGATGAGCGGTACGCCACTGCGGTTGAAGTCGAGAGAGGTTTTGCGATCGGAATCGCCGAAGCCTTCGTGCAGCGATTTGCCCGCGTCTTCTTCCATGTGGACGCGCGTGATGCCGACCGTCCGGCGCTCGGACGCGACCGCAAACTCGACCTGTCCGCCAATGCCGATCGGTTGCTCGTACTG
>JAISPN010000222.1 GCA_031274845.1 Acidobacteriaceae bacterium | reverse complement strand
GTTCGCCAGTTCCGTGAGCGCGGCGATGTTCACGCCAGGCACCGTGATGTGGTGCCCGATGCGATACACGCCGAGCAAGCCGAGCGTGAAGAGCACGCGGTTGCGCAGATCCGGGATGGTAAAGATGTTCTTGAGGCTGTTGTCCATGGCTCCGTCGGTCCCGCCTAAATGGCGAATTATCCGAGCGCCTCTGCCTGACCACCGGCCGCAGCAATCTTCTCCGCTGCCTTGCCGCTGAATTTGTGCACCTTGACGGTGAGCGCCTTGCTCACATCGCCACGCGCCAGCACTTTAATCGGAGCGCGGCCCGTCACCAGACCCGCCTCCTTGAGCGAATCGGGCGTAATCGCCACGCCTGATTCAAAGCGCTCCGACAACGTGTCGAGGTTCACCACCTCGTACTCGACGCGGAACGGATTGTGGAACCCGCGCTTCGGCACGCGGCGATGGAGCGGCATCTGGCCGCCTTCGAACCCGCGCTTGAACTTGAAGCCCGAACGCGACTTCGCGCCCTTGTGACCGCGACCCGCGGTCTTGCCGTTGCCCGAGCCCTGCCCGCGACCGATGCGTTTCTTCGCGTGCGTGGCGCCCTTGGGAGGACGTAGATTGTTTAAACCCATGTCATGTACTCTCGAAACTATTCGACCGTCACCAGATGACGCACCTTGTGAATCATCCCGCGCGTCGCCGCCGTGTCTTTCAACTCCACCGTGTGGCGAATCCGCCGCAGGCCAAGGCTCATGACGACGCCCTTCTGACTCTTCGGCGTGCAAATCGGGCTCTTGACGAGCGTCACCTTCACAGTGGCGCCTTTGGTGTCTGTGCGTTCGTTGGCCATAACCGTTGTACTACGACGCCGCGGCGCCGGTAAGCTCCTCGAGTTCCTTGCCGCGCATCCGCGCGATCGTCGCCGGTTCCTTGAGCGAGTCGAGCCCGGCAATCGTCGCCCGCACCACATTATGCGGATTCGCCGAGCCGAGCGACTTGGTCAGGATGTTCGTGATCCCGGCCGCTTCCACCACCGCGCGCACCGCGCCGCCAGCGATGATGCCGGTGCCGTCCGGCGCCGGCTTCAGCAGCACGCTGCCCGCGCCGAAATTGCCGAGGATGGCGTGCGGAATCGTGTGGCCTTGCAGCGGCACGCGCACAAGATTCTTCTTCGCCGACTCGATGCCCTTCTTGATGGCCGACGGCACTTCCTTGGCCTTGCCAATGCCGAACCCGACCACGCCATGACCGTCACCCACGACGACCAGTGCGCTGAAGCTCAGGTTCTTGCCGCCCTTGACGACCTTCGTCACGCGGTTAATCGCGACGACGTTGTCCTTGATGTCGAGCTGCGACGGATCGATGCGCTCTCTCGTTTTCATGATCAGAATTCCAGACCGGCCTTGCGCGCGGCGTCAGCCACGGCGCGAATGCGCCCGTGATAGAGGAAGCCACTTCTGTCGAACACGACGCGCGTGATGCCCTTCTCGATGGCGCGCGTGGCGATGGTCGTGCCGATCGCTTCGGCGCCCTTCAGGTTTCCGCCCTGCACGCCCTTCTCGAACGCACCCTTCAGCGACGGCTCGACGCTCGACGCTGAGGCCAGCGTCGTGCCGCTCATGTCGTCGATGACCTGCGCGTAGATGTGCGTGACGCTCCGGAACACCGACAGCCGCGGCCGCTCCGGCGTACCGGAGATGCGCTTGCGCTGACGGAGCTGGATGCGATGGCGACGATCCTCTCTCGTTTTGATCTTCATAACTACTTGGCCCCGGTCTTTCCGGCCTTCTTCTTCAGCACTTCGCCGGTGTAACGCACACCCTTCTGCTTGTACGGGTCCGGTTTCCGCAAGCGGCGAATGTTGGCGGCCACCTGGCCGACGAGCTGACGGTCGACGCCGGTGACGGTAATGTGCGTCTGTTTATCGATCGCGATGTCGATGCCCGCCGGGATGTCAAAGACCACCGCGTGCGAGTAGCCAAGCGCGAAGATCACCTGCTTGCCCTTGAGCTCCGCGCGGTAGCCGACGCCCACGATGTCGAGCTCTTTCTTGAAGCCCTCGGACACGCCAGCGACGGCGTTGGCGATGAGGCTTCTGGCCAGACCGTGGAACTTCGCAAGCGACGGATCGTCCGTCGACCGCTTGGCGACCAGCTGTCCGTCCGCGAGCTCGAAGTTGATGCCAGACGGATGCGCCTGCACCAGTTGCCCCTTCGGGCCCTTCACTTCGACGGCGCTGTTCTTCAGCACCTTCACGGTGACGCCCTTCGGCAGGGCAATGGGTTTCTTTCCGATTCGAGACATCTCTCTAAATCCTTGTCAGGCTCGTGACTCCCGGCCGCTTAGCCGGAGATGCGCACGCCTTACCAGATATTGCAAAGCACTTCGCCGCCGACGCCCGCCTTGACGGCGTTCCGGCCGGTCATGACACCGCGCGACGTGGTGAGGATGCTCGTGCCGAGACCGGCCAGCACCTCCGGCACATCGTCGCGGCCGAAATACACACGCCGTCCGGGACGGCTGATGCGCTGCACGCCGGTAATCAGGCGCTCGCCGTGCGGGCCGTACTTGAGGAACAGTCGCAGCGTCTTGAGGTGAGCTTTCCCATCGGGATCGTCCACCATTTTAAAGCCCTGGATGTACCCCTCGTCCTGCAGGATCCGGGCGATGTCGCCCTTGATCCGCGACGCGGGCATGTCCACGCGCGTATGTTTCGCGGTCACCGCATTGCGGATCCGCGTCAGCATGTCGGCAATTGGATCGGTCATATCTCTCTCGAACCTTCTTCTTTCGAGGTGCGGTTTCTACCAGCTGCTCTTGGTGACACCGGTGATGTCGCCATCGAGCGCCAGCTTCCGGAAGCACAAACGGCACAGCGCGAACTTGCGCATGTAGGCGCGCGGGCGGCCACAGAGGTGGCAGCGGTTACGCAGCCGCACCTTGAACTTCGGCTTCTTCTCTTCCTTCGCAATCTTTGCGGTGGTTGCCATGACTAGTAGTCCTTCACCCTATTGACGGAACGGCATGCCGATCAACTGCAGCAGCTTCCGCGCCTCTTCATCGGTCCTGGCCGTGGTCACGACCGACACGTTCATGCCGCGCGCCTTGTCGACCTTCATGTAGTCGATCTCGGGAAACAGCAACTGATCGCGCAGGCCGAGCGTGTAGTTGCCGCGGCCGTCGAAGCCCTTCGGCGACACACCCTTGAAGTCGCGCACGCGCGGCAGGGCAATCGTCACCAGACGGTCGAGGAAATCCCACATGCGAGCGCCGCGCAACGTCACCGACGTGCCGATCGGCTGTCCCTTCCGCACCTTGAACTGCGCGATCGATTTCTTCGAGCGGCGCATGACCGGCTTCTGCCCGGTGACCCGGGCGAGCTCGTCGGCGCCGGTGTCGATGATCTTGACGTTCGAGGTCGCCTCGCCAAGGCCCATGTTCACGACGACCTTCTCGATCTTCGGCACGGCCATCACGTTCGTGTAGCCGAACTCCTTGCGCAGCGCGGCGACGACGTCGCCCTGGTACTTTTCTCTCAGGCGGCTCATTTGTCGACCACTCCCTCGCACTTCCGGCAGATGCGGACCTTGCGGCCGTCGCCGAGGATTTTGTGCCCGACGCGGGTTTGCACGCCGCACTCCGGACAGACCAGCTGCACGTTGCTTGCGTGCACGGTCGCCTCGCGCTCGACAATCCCGCCCTTGATGTTCTTCTGCGGGTTGGGGCGCGTGTGGCGCTTGATCATGTTCACGCCTTCGACGACGAGGCGGTTCTTGTCCGGCGCCACCTTGAGCACGCGACCGCGCTTGCCGCGGTCCTTGCCGGTGATCACCAGAACGTTGTCGTTTTTCCGAATCGGTGTTGCTAAACGCGACATGAGAGGTTCCCTTACAGCACTTCAGGCGCGAGCGAAATAATCTTCATGAAACGGCGCTCGCGCAGCTCGCGCGCCACCGGACCGAACACACGCGTGCCGACCGGTTCGCCGTTGTCGTTGATGATCACCGCCGCATTACGGTCGAAGCGAATGTAGCTGCCGTCACGGCGGCGCTGCTCCTTGACGGTGCGGACGATGACGGCCTTCACGACCTGCCCCTTCTTGACGTTCCCTTCGGGGGTCGCTTCCTTCACCGACGCCGTGACGATATCGCCCAGGCGCGCGTAGCGGCCGGTCGAACCGCCAATCGGATTGATGACGGCGATCTTGCGCGCGCCGGAATTATCGGCAACGTCCAGAATCGATCGCATCTGAATCATGACTGTTCTCCTAGACCTGCGCCGCCTGGCGAACGATCTGTTTGAGCGCCCAGCGCTTGCGGCGGCTGAGCGGACGCGTCTCGACGATCGTCACGATGTCGCCAATCTTGGCGTCACCGTTTTCGTCGTGCACCATGAACTTCGAGGTCCGGCGCTCGGTCTTGCCGTACAGCCCGTGGCGCACTTGCCATTCCACAGCCACCACGATGCTCTTCTGCATCTTGTTGCTGACGACGATTCCCTGCTTTTCGAGTTTCTGGCTCATGGCTACTGACCCTGCTTCTGACGCAACACCGTCTTGATGCGCGCGAGATCGCGGCGCACCGTGCGAATCTGGTCGGGCGCTTCGAGCTGTCCCATCGACTTCTGGATACGCATCCGGAACAGTTGATCGGCGAGATCACGTTCCTTGGCGCCAAGCTCGTCGAGGCCGAGATCGCGAAGTTCTACCGCCTTCATTGCACCTTCTCCTGCGCGAAGCGGGTCGCAAACTTCGTGAGAATCGGCAGCTTCGCCGCGGCCAGCTTCATGGCCTGACGCGCTTCCGTCTCGGAGACCCCTTCCATTTCAAACAACACACGTCCGGGCCGCACGACCGCCACCCACTGCTCTGGCGCGCCTTTGCCCTTACCCATACGTGTTTCCTGCGGCTTCTTGGTGATCGGCTTATCCGGGAACACGCGCACCCAGATCTTGCCGCCACGCTTGATGAACCGCGTCATCGCGATACGGGCCGCCTCGATCTGACGATCGGTCAGCCAGCACGGTTCGAGCGCCTTCAACCCGAAGTCCCCGAACGACACGTCGCTGCCGCGCCACGCCTTGCCACACATGCGCCCGCGCTGCTGCTTACGAAACTTGACCTTCTTCGGCATCAACATAACGATGCGATCCTAATCTGCTGAGTTGGTCCCAATACCTGACGCCCTATGCCCGCGCCTGTGGGCGCCGGGGCGCACGTTCTCTGTACTCTTCTTCACGACCACGCTGCGGCACGAGGCGTTCGCCCTTGTAGAGCCACACCTTGATGCCAATCTGCCCGTAGGTCGTGTTCGCTTCCGCGAAGCCGTAGTCGATGTCGGCGCGCAGCGTCTGCAGCGGCAGTTGCCCGTGCAGATACCACTCGGAGCGCGCGATTTCCGCGCCGTTCAGACGTCCCGACACGCGGACCTTGATCCCACGCGCGCCGAAGCGCAGCGCCGATTCCACCGCCTTGCGCATCGCACGGCGGAACGCGACGCGCTTTTCAAGCTGCATCGCCACCGACTCGGCGATCAACTGGCTGTCGAGTTCCGGCTTCTGAATCTCCTGGATGTTGATGAACACCTGGCGATTCGTCCGCTTCTGAATCTCTTGCTTCAACTTATCGACTTCGGTCCCCTTGCGGCCGATGATGATGCCCGGACGCGAGGTGTAGATGTCGATCTTCAGATTGTTCGCCGCCCGCTCGGTCTCGATCTTCGAGACGCCAGCGTGCGAGAAGCGCTTCTTGAGCGACTGACGGAGCGCGAGGTCTTCGTGCAGCAGCTTCGCGTAGTCCTTGTCGGAGTACCAGCGCGAGCGCCACGTTTTGTTGAAGCCCAGACGGAATCCGGTCGGATGAACTTTCTGACCCACAGCTACTCCTTCGCCTTCGCCTGCGCTTGCGACTTCTGCACGCGCGCGCGCCGCTTGGCGGCATCGCCCGCACCGACCGTGACGACCTTTTCCGGCCGCTCCGCCACCGCCACCGTGAGGTGCGCGGTGCGTTTCAGCACACGGAACGCACGCCCCATCGGCGCCGGACGCACACGTTTCTGCGACGGCCCCTGGTTGGCGTAGCACGCCGCCACATACAGGCGATCGACGTCGCCGCTGAATCCCTGCTTCTGCTGCGCGTTCGCAATCGCCGAGCGGAGCAGTTTCTCGATGTCGCCCGCCACGCCCTTGCGGGTGTACCGCAGCGTCGCCAGCGCACGATTGACGTCCTTGCCTCGGATGAGCGCGAGCACCAAGCCCGCCTTCTGCGCCGACGTTCGCACGTAGCGCGCCGTTGCCTTTGCTTCGATCATGGCTCGCTCCCTACGACTTGCCGGCCGACGCCGACCCGCCACCGACCGATGACGCTTTCTCGGTGACCTTCGTCGTGTGCCCCTTGAACTGCCGCGTCGGTGCGAACTCACCGAGCTTGTGGCCCACCATGTTCTCGGTCACGTAGACGGGGATGAACTTCTTCCCGTTGTGTACCGCCAACGTGTGACCGACGAACTCGGGGATGACGGTCGAACGACGCGACCACGTCTTGATGACCTTCTTGTCGGTGCCGCGATTCATCACTTCGACTTTTTCGAGCAGCGAAGTGTCGACGAACGGGCCCTTCTTGAGTGATCTACCCATTACTTCTTCCGTCTCTGGACGATGAATCGATCCGTCGTCTTGTTGTTACGCGTCTTGTAG
>JAISPN010000137.1 GCA_031274845.1 Acidobacteriaceae bacterium | reverse complement strand
CAGCGCATTCGCCGCTTTCTGCACGAGAGCCGCCTTGCGCCCCCTGACGCGCGCGTCACCATGTTGACCGGCGACGCCTCCGATCGCCGCTACGTCCGCGTCACCGCAGATGGACAATCGCCCATCGTCCTCGCGCTCCACGCCGCCCCCTTCGACTACAACACGCTCCCCTTTGCCAACGTCGCCGGTCTCCTCCACCGCATGCCGGTTGCCGCGCCACGAATCCTCGGACACTCCAATGCGCTTGGCGTCCTGGCGCTCACCGATCTTGGTGACGTCACCTTGCAGGCGCACCTCGAAGAGACCGGCGGCGCGGATCGACTCAATTTCTACGAAGCCGCCATCGATCTCATCGACGTCCTGCAACGGCGCGGCCGCGAGCTGGCGGACGAACAGTACCTCCCGTACTCGCTCGCGTTCGACGTCGAGAAGCTGACGTGGGAACTCGAGTTCTTCGTGCGTCATTTTCTGGAAGCGCATCGCGGCGTCACGCTCACGACCGACCAACGCGCCACGCTCACCGCGTCGTTTGCGGACATCGCTCACGAACTGGCTGATGAACCGCGCGTGCTCTGCCATCGCGACTATCACAGCCGCAACCTGATGCTTCAGGGTCGACGGCTGCACATCATCGATTTTCAGGATGCGCGCCTCGGTCCCGACACCTACGATCTCGTGTCGTTGCTGCGCGATTCCTATGTCGAGCTCGCCGACGAGGATGTCGCGCTGCTCATCGCCTACTTCCTCGGCCTGCAACACCGCACCGGCGAGACCGCCGAATTCCGGCGCCGTTTCGATCTGATGGCACTGCAACGCAACCTGAAAGCGCTCGGCACCTTCGGCTACATGGCCACCTCACGGCAAAACGCCGCCTACGTCCAGTACGTCCCTCGCACGCTGGGCTACGTCCGTCAGAACCTGCAGAAGTACGCCCGGTTCGCGGCGCTGCGGCACGTGCTGGCCGCGCATCTTCCCGAGCTCGCCTGAAGGGTGACGCCCGTTCGCGGGGTGTAGACTAAAGCTCTCACGATGCGCGTCTACATCGAGGACATCGGCCGCCACGAAGGTCAGCCGGTTACGATCAAGGGCTGGCTGCACAACCGGCGCTCCAGCGGAAAAATCCATTTCCTCATCCTGCGCGACGGCACCGGCTTCCTTCAGGGCGTCATGTCGAAGGCGGCCGTCGGCGATGAGTTATTCCATCTCGCCGATCACCTCTCGCAGGAAACCTCCATCATCGTTGACGGCACCGTCCGCGCCGACACGCGCGCGCCCAGCGGCTACGAGCTCGACGTCACCTCATTCAGCGTCGTCGGCGAGTCGCGCGATTTTCCCATCACGCCGAAAGAGCACGGTGTGGATTACCTGCTCGATCGCCGGCATCTGTGGCTCCGCAGCGAACGGCAACAGGCGATTCTGCGCATCCGTCACGAGATCATCGACGCGGTGCGCGACTTCTTCAACAGCCGCGGCTTCATCCTGACCGACCCGCCGATCTTCACGCCAGCCGCGTGCGAAGGAACGACGACGCTGTTTCCTGTGGAGTACTTCGAGGACCAGAAAGCCTATCTGACGCAGAGCGGCCAGCTGTATCTCGAAGCCACGGCAATGGCGCTCGGACGCGTCTACTCGTTCGGCCCGACCTTCCGCGCCGAGAAGTCGAAGACGCGGCGTCACCTCACCGAGTTCTGGATGGTCGAACCGGAAATGGCGTACGCCAGCCTCGATGATGTGATGGACCTGGCTGAAGATCTCATCGTCTCGATGGTGGCGCGCGTGCTCGAGAAGCGCCGTCACGAGTTGAGCGTGCTCGAACGGGACATCACGAAGCTTGAAGCCATCCAGAAACCGTTCCCGAGAATTTCGTACGACGACGCGGTCACGCGGCTCAAATCGAAGGGGCACGCCATCGAATGGGGCGGCGACTTCGGCGGCCCCGACGAAACCACGCTCTCCGAAGCGTTCGATCGTCCGGTGATGATTCACCACTATCCGTCGGCCGTGAAAGCGTTCTATATGAAGCCGGACCCCGATCGGCCTGAACTGGCCATGGGCGTGGATGTGCTCGCGCCGGAAGGGTACGGCGAGATCATCGGCGGCGGCGAGCGTCTCGCCGATCTCGAGTTGATGTTGCAGCGGATTAAAGAACACGATCTGCCGCAAGAAGCGTTCGAGTGGTATCTCGATCTCCGCCGCTACGGCACCGTGCCGCACGGTGGCTTCGGCATGGGCATCGAACGCGCCGTCGCCTGGATCTGCAAGCTCGAACACGTGCGCGAGACAATCCCCTTCCCGCGCATGATGTACCGGATGTATCCGTAGTCGCATTTCGTACGGTTCCGGCCATGCCCGTTGGTACACGCCACAGATGAAGATCGGTCTTGTCTCGCTCGGTTGCCCCAAGAATCTCGTCGATTCTGAAGTGATGCTCGGCCTCGCTCAGGAAGCGGGACACGAACTCACGCACGATCCGTCCGCCGCCGACGTGCTGGTGGTGAACACGTGCGCGTTCATCGACCGCGCCAAGAAGGAATCGGTCGACACCATTCTCGAAATGGCGCAGCACAAACAGGACGGCGCCTGCAAACGACTCATCGTTACCGGCTGCCTGGCCGAACGCTACCGCGACGAACTGCAAAAAGAGATTC
>JAISPN010000126.1 GCA_031274845.1 Acidobacteriaceae bacterium | reverse complement strand
GATACATCAGTCAACTTCGACAGGGTCAGCGAATTACCAAACAGACCTGCCGCCTGCGCTCCCAAGGTCGTGATGGATCCGCCGTTCATGATCAACGTTATGGGAGTGGGATTGATCACCGGAGCGCCACCATTCGTGACGACGTAAGATCCTGACTGCGCCGCGCCATAGGCTTTGATGCCTTCAGTCGTGATATTCACATCGGTCAGATTCATCACGCCCAAGCCATATGTGGTCTCGCCATTTCCCGAAAATTCCGCGCCGGTCGCGTTATCGCCGTGAGTGAGGATGGTGGTTCCCGTGGCGTTAATTTCCGATCCGGTCGATGCCGTCCAGAGACCATAGGCATTGCGCCCGCTGGTTTCGATCGAACCTCGTATTAGATTGATGGTCCCGTCCGTATTGGTCGAGGCGCCCACCGTGGCGCCGAGGAATTCCCCACCGGCAGGAACACTCGTGTTGATGATGACATCGGTCGCATTGATGGTAGCGCCCTGCAATTCCGCGGACAGACCCTGACCGCCGCCTGTCGTAGTAACAGACCCGCCGCTGAGGGTAATCACAGCCCCGCTTCGAGCCATCACGCCTGTTACGCCACCCGCCGTGACAATAGTTTCATCCGTCAGTGTCATGGTGTTACCCACTCCACTGAGACTCTGGCCGCCAATCTGCGCCTGAACTGAATGCGCGCCAGCCATCAGCACCGCCATCACCATCATCGCCAAGCGTGCGCGTACCACACGTGAGGCTCGCAATCGCATCATCGATCTCGCCACAGGACACACTCCCAGACACAACATATGTTTCAGAGAAAATAAATAGTCCCCAAGCAGTGACTGCGCACCTAATCTGATCGAAAAATCTTTAAAAACAGATATATGAATACCAGTCAATATAATTTCTGGCAACAACCAAAATATAAATACATCAACATTAATAGTCGTGTCACATAACAGGCTATCCGGCCATTTCATCTGGTGATTGACCGACATCTGGTGATTGACCGAGCAAGCCGTCTGGTCATTGCCGGATTTGGGGTATTTCGCGCAGCAACGTACTCACCCCAACACCAGTGCCCCCTCCACTCGTTCGATGACCCGATGGCGAGAGGATGTGGGATAACGAAGAGGCAGGAGGGACGGCAAGGAGACTCTCCCAAGCCGCCGGCCCCGATGAGTGGTTAGTGAGGCCATCTGGTCACCGGGGCACTGCCCCGATGACCAGATGACCAGAGTGAGAGTTACCAGTTCAGCCGGAGGCCGCCGCTGCCCGTGACGGCGTGGCGGCTGCCGCTGACGGCGGTTTGGTAGCTGATCGTGCCGTAGAGCGTGAAGAGGCCGGAGAGCCGCGTGTCGCCGCCGCCGCCCAATTCAAGCCAGCTATTGCCGAGCGTGGCGCGGATGGACGTCGCGTCGATGGTGAGCGCGCTCGTCCCCGCGAAGTCTTTCCACAGGTTCACGCGGCCCCACAGCGTCGAACGCGGTTGCGGCTGTGACACGGTGGTCGCGCCGAGCGTCCGCGAGAGGCGCGCGCCAACACGGCCGGTCCACGCCGTCCCCGCGTCGAAGGTGACCGTCGTGAGCGCGTCGGTGACCGGGGCGATCGAGACGCGCTGCGTCAGAATCTGCACCTGCGGTTCGAGGAGCGTCCGGTGATTGAGCGCCACCGGATAGCCTCCTTCGAGTGACGCGGCGACGTTCGTCCCGGTCGTCCGCTCAATGCCCATCCGCACCGTGTTGATCGAGGCAGTGATCCAGCTGTATTGCACGAGACCGTCGAGATACCAGCCACGCTCGCCGAAGTGCGTCCAGTTGCCGCCGACGCTCTTGATGTCGAGCGTCACGCCGCCCGCCGGATTCCCCGCATCGGAGGTGACCGTCGACGAGACGCTGCCCGCGCTGCCCAGGACACCGAGGTGATCGCGCGAGCCGTTGTCGTGCTCGCGGCGGTAGAGATCCACACCGCCCTGCACGGCGTAGAGGTGGTAGTCGAACGCGGGGCCGTTGGCTTGGAGGCCACCGCCGTCCCACGATCCACGCAGGCCAAGCACGCGGCCCCAGACGCCGTTGACCGCGCGCGAATCCTTGAGGTCCGTGCGTCCCTGCAACCGCATCTCGTCGCCCACGCGTTCGTGCAAGGTGCCGATGAGCGCCTGTCCGTAGAGTTGCGCCAGCGGCCCAATCGCCGCATCGTCCGACAACTCCGCGCGATAAGTCGACCGCAGATACCAGTTGTCCGACGGCGTCGTGAGGCCGCCCCGGCTGAACGTGTAGTCGTAGAGCGGCGTCGAGAGATTGCCCTCGGCCTTGAAGCTGTCCGGTGTCGTCGTCGCGCCATTGCGCGCGTCAACGATCAAGATGCCGTCGCCGGTCGTGAGCGCCCCCGGCCCACTCGTCGAGAAGCCGATGGTGGACGTGCCCGCCGCCGCGCCGCCAATGATGACGAGACGATCGGTCAGCGAGTTGTCGCTGCCAAGCAGCGTGTTCATCGAGATCGTCGAGCCGGTGCCGCCGAAGTAGCCGCCAACGGTCAGCACATTGCCGACGAGCCCCGCCGCGCCGATGACGACGTGCGCGTCGTTCGAGAGATAGCCGTCGATGCGGAAGTTCGCTACCGTGTCGCCCCCCGCGAGCGGCATCGCCGCGCCGACGGCCACGAGGCCCAGGTTGCTGACGTTCCCCGCGATGCGGCCGTAGCCGCCCAGATACGCGCCGCTGCTGACGCCCACCAGCGCTCCACCGGAGAGTGCGGCATCCGCGTGCGCCGCATCCCCGACCACAATGCCCCCCGCATCGACCGACGTCGACCCGGTATACGGATTGACGCCGTTCAGCACGAGGAAGCCGGTCCCCACTTTCCGCAGGCCGGCGCTGCCGGTGATCACACCGTCGAACTGCGTGTTGTTGGCGGTCCCTTCCGTCAGCGCATTGTTTCCAAGCTCGACGCGGCTTCCCGCAACACCCGACAGATCCTGAATCGTCCGGTTGCCATTCGCCGCCGCGATGCTGAAGAGCGTCCCCGGCGCGGCGAGCGTCACGCCCGCGCTGGCCGCGAGATCACCCGCGCCAGAGAGCGCCACCGTGCCGCCAAGGATATTGGTGAAGCCGGTGTAGCTATTGAGCGCGGAGAGCGTCAGCGTGCCGGTGCCCGCTTTCGTCAGCGTGCGGCCGTCCCACCCAAGCGACGGGTTCGCCGCCACATTCACGAGCGGCACATCGACGTCGAACGCGCTGCTGCCGCCGAGCGTAAACGTCCCGTGTGAATTCGGCAGCGGTGCATACCAGCTCAAGCCGAGGCCCAGGTCGTAGTCGCGGCCGGTCGCGTCCTTGCCCGCCATCAGTTGCAGGTAATCGGGCAGCGCGCCCGCGATGCTGACGTGCGCGAAGTCCCCCGTGATGCCGTCGATGGTGCGAATCACCGTGTACATCGCCGGCGAGAGTTGGCTCGCCTTCGCGACCGACGCCGGGTTGAAGCCGGTGACGAGAAGCGCGGAGTTCGCGCCAAGCGTCGCATCCTGCGCCGTGATCTTCGGCCCGCCGAT
>JAISPN010000038.1 GCA_031274845.1 Acidobacteriaceae bacterium | reverse complement strand
CTCGGCGTGGGGCGTGTCATCGCGCGGCCGTTCGTGGGACAGCCGGGCGCGTTTACACGCACGTCGAACCGGCGCGACTACGCGCTGTCGCCGTCAGGTCAGACGCTGCTCGATCTGATGAAAGACGCCGACTGGCCGGTGATGGCGATTGGCAAGATCGAGGATCTCTTTGCGGGCCGGGGCATGACCGCCGCGCTGCACACGAAGAGCGACGAGCAGGGGATGGAATTCCTCGCGAACGGGATGTCGTTGCTCGACCGTGGCTTCATCTTCGTCAACCTGGTCGATTTCGATACCGTGTTCGGTCACCGGAACGATCCGGAAGGGTATGCCGCCAATCTCGAACGCTTCGATCAACAACTCGCCGGGTTGCTGCCGCAACTGCGCGAGGACGACCTGCTCATCGTGACCGCCGATCACGGGAACGATCCAACCACGGCGAGCACCGATCATTCGCGCGAGTACGTGCCGCTGCTGGTGATGGGACATCGTGTCGGCCGGGCGATCGATCTGGGCACGCGACCGACGTTTGCCGATCTCGGTCAGACGCTCGCGGCGTTTTTCGGCGTCGGCCCGCTCGTGCACGGCGCCAGTTTTCTTGACGCGCTGGGTGTGTCCGCGTCGAGCGCTTCTGACCAACCATGACCATACGTGAACAGCTTGAAGCGCGCGAGCGCGAGATCCTTGCGCCGCAGGCCGCGAAGAGCGGCGATTCAAAGGGACGGCTTCGTCCCGAACGCGAAGACGATGTGCGTCCGGCGTTTCAGCGCGATCGCGACCGCATCATTCACTGCAAGGCGTTCCGGCGGCTGAAGCATAAGACGCAGGTATTCTTCGCGCCGACCGGCGATCACTATCGGACGCGGCTCACGCACACGCTTGAGGTCTCCCAGATCGCGCGGACGATTGCGAAAGTCTTGCGGCTGCACGAAGAGCTCACCGAAGCGATCGCGCTTGGCCACGATCTCGGGCACACGCCGTTTGGTCATGCCGGCGAGCGGGTGATCGATCGGTTGATGCCGGGCGGTTTCAACCACTACGAGCAGAGCCTGCGGATTGTCGACCTGCTCGAAAACGACGGCAAGGGGCTCAACCTCAGTTGGGAAGTGCGCGACGGCATCGCCAAGCACTCGAAGGGGAAGTCCGGGGCTCCCGTCGGGATGGCGCCGCACCTCCGATCGAGCACGGTCGAGGGGCAGATCATGCGCGTCGCCGACCTCATCGCCTACGTCAACCACGATATCGACGATGCGGTGAGGGCCGACATCCTCAAGCCGGAAGACTTGCCGCAGGAGTTGATTGCGGTGCTTGGCGGGAGTTCGTCGGCGCGCATCAGCACACTGGTCCGGGATGTGGTCACGGAAACGCTGGCGGCCGATCTTTCGGAAATCCGGATGAGCGACCGGATTCTTGAGGCGCTGCTGCAACTGCGCAGCTTTTTGTTCGATGCCGTCTACGAAAACCAGATTGCCACGGCGGAGTTTGGGAAAGCCTCGTCGATCCTGAGCGGGCTGTGGGAAAAAGTGCAGGAGCAGCCGCAGGACTTTCTCGACGCGAAGACCATCGAGGACGAAGGGCTGGATGCGGCCACGCGGGATTTCATTGCCGGAATGACCGACCGCTACGCGGTACGTCTTTTTGAACAGCTCTACATCCCGAAACCGTGGGCGGTGGTCGACTGACGCGCCGCGCGCGGGAAGGCGTTCACGGTCGTCAACTTGCGTCTTGTGAGTGAGTTGCAGGTAATGCTCATGGTCGGAACGCTGGATTCGGTAACGGTTCAGATGGTATATTCGGTAGTTCCATGATCGCCTTGGACCTCAGCAAGATCAGGACTGCTCACGAACGCGTCGAGCGGATCTATCCGGCAGAGGCGTTGGGGCTGTCTGGGGACGACGTCGAGAACGAGTTCGAAATCGTCCGGCCAGTCGCGCTGGCCTTCGACATCGACAAAGACAAGCGGCAGTTCCGGCTCGCCGGTTCGCTGCAGTCGACGTTGGTGTTGCGCTGCAGCCGGTGCCTGGAAGCGTTCGAGCTGCCTGTGTCCGCCGAGTTCGACCTGCACTATCAGCCACGGGTGGTGGCGCAGGCGTCCGGCGAGACCGAAATTCAGGAAGACGATCTCGCGACCGCGGTGTACGACGGCGAGGAGATCGACCTGGGGCAGCTGATGATCGAGCAGTTCTATCTGGCGCTGCCGATGAAGCCGCTCTGCAGCGACGAGTGCAAGGGGCTGTGCCCGGTGTGCGGGACGAACCTCAATCGCGGCATGTGCAACTGTCACCGCCAGTGGGAAGACCCGCGCTTTGCGGCGCTCCGGGCGATGAAGAAAGAATCCTAAATCCGATGCCTAATCCAAAACGACGACACTCCAAAACGCGGACGGCCAAGCGCCGCACGCACGATTCACTGACGGCGGTGGGCCTCAGCTCCTGCCCGCAGTGCCACGAATCGAAGCCGCCGCATCGCGTCTGCCCGAACTGCGGCCATTATCGCGGCCGTCAGGCACGCGCCGTCGACGAGGAGTAGGCCTCACGCCGCACCGTCCGTACGTCCCACCGCGTTCCACGCTTCTTGTCACCGCATTTCGCTGATGATCTGGATTGCTGTCGACGCCATGGGAGGGGACTCTGCGCCCGCGCACATCGTGGATGGCGCGTTGGCCGCCGTGCGGCATTTTGACGTCGGCGTCCTGCTGGTCGGTCCCGAGGCGACGCTCGAACAGGAAGTCGATCGTCATCTCGGTGTCGATCGTTCGCGCGTGCGCATCGTGCACGCCGATGATGTCGTCGACATGGAAGAAGCGCCCGCGTCTGCGTTACGGCGGAAGCCGGCCGCGTCGATTAAGGTGGCGGCAGAGCAGGTGGTGAATGGGGCGGCGTCTGGTCTCTTCAGCGCCGGACATACCGGCGCGGTCGTGATGGCCGCCTACGGCGCGTTCGGGATGCTGCCAGGGGTTGGCCGTCCGGCGCTTGCCGCGAGCCTGCCCACGCGAGGGCGTCCGGCGATTCTGCTGGATGTGGGCGCCAGCGCGGATTGCCGGCCGCAGCACCTGTTGCAGTTTGCGGTGATGGGTAGTCTCTATGCGCGCGTGGTGTTCGACATCGAGCAGCCGCGTGTCGGGCTGTTGTCGAACGGCAGTGAAGCGTCGAAGGGCAACGAGTTGACGCGGGCGGCGTATAAGCTGATCGAGCACGCCAACGTCAACTTCGTCGGCAACATCGAAGGGCATCATCTCTTTTCAGGCGGCGCGGACGTGGTCGTGTGCGACGGGTTTACCGGGAACACGGTGCTCAAGGGGAGCGAAGGGCTCGTTGAACTGACGGCCGATCTCCTGCGCGACGAGTTGTCGGCGACCGTGCCGATGCGGATGGGGTCGTTGCTGATGCGGCGGGCGCTCCGGCATTTCAGCACCAAAATCGATTACTCGGAGTACGGCGGCGCGCCGCTGCTCGGCGTTGGCGGCGTGGCGATTGTCGGGCACGGGCGTTCGAGTCCCAAGGCGGTGCGCAACGCGGTCGCGATGGCGTATCGCTTCGCCGAAGGCGGTTTTTTGAAACGGCTCGAACACGAGACGATGACTATGACGGGAACGCAGTCGTGATTGCTTTTCTCTTTCCGGGCCAGGGGAGCCAGCGCGTCGGCATGGGGAGCGCGCTCGCGGACGCTTCGCCGCTCTGCCGCGAGATTTTTGCGGAAGCCGATGCGGCGCTCGGCGAGCCGATCAGCCGTCTCTGTTTCGATGGCCCTGAAGAGCAACTGACGCTTACCGAAAATCAACAGCCAGCCATTCTCACCGTCAGTGTGGCCGCGTACACGCTCATCGCCTCGCACGGTCTGCAACCGTCCTTTGTCGCCGGTCATAGTTTGGGTGAGTACGCCGCGAACGTCGTGGCGGGCACGATGACCTTTGCGGATGCCGTTCGCACCGTCCGCCGGCGCGGACGCTACATGCAGGAAGCGGTGCCGGTCGGCACTGGCGCGATGGCGGCGATTCTTGGTCTTGATTTCGAAGGGGTGGCACAAGCCTGCCGCGAGGCGTCCGAAGGCGAGGTCGTCAGCCCCGCGAACTTGAACGGCGGCGGTCAGATCGTGATTGCTGGCGCGACGGCGGCGGTCGCCCGCGCTGGAGAGCGCGCGAAAGCGCTCGGCGCGCGACGTGTCGTGCCGTTGCAGGTGAGCGCGCCGTTTCACTGCGCGCTCATGAAGCCGGCGGAAGAGCGGTTGACGCCAGACCTGCGCGCCTTGCACGTCAGCGATCCGCGGATTCCCATTGTCGCCAACGTCGATGCGACACCGAAGACACGCGGTGTGGATGCGATTGACGCGCTCATCGCGCAGGTCTCCGCGCCCGTGCGCTGGGAAGAGGTCGTGCGCCGCCTTGCGTCGGAAGGCGTCACCACGTATGTTGAAGTGGGTCCGGGAGCGGTGTTGAGCGGCATGGTCCGGAAAATTCACCGGGATGCCACTGTCCTGAATGTCGGCGCTCCTGCCGATCTGCCGGCGCTCGACGCGTTGCTGGCACAGCACTGAGGAGCACCACGACGTCCATGTTTAGTCTGTCTGGAAAGATTGCGCTCGTGACGGGCGCTTCTCGCGGAATCGGACGCACGATTGCCGAACAGTTGGCCGCGCAGGGCGCCACGGTCGTCGCGGCGGCGCGTGGCGATAACGCGCGGCAGACCGTGGACGCTATTCAGGCCGCCGGGGGACACGCGGACGCGTTGGCGCTCGATGTGACCGACACCGCCGCGCTCGAACAGACGCCCAAGGCGATTGTCGACAGATATGGCCGTCTCGATATC
>JAISPN010000015.1 GCA_031274845.1 Acidobacteriaceae bacterium | reverse complement strand
AGCATCGGGGCGACAAGCATCATGATGATGAGCAACACCAACATGACGTCGACCAGAGGGGTGACGTTGATTTCGGATTTGACCCCGCCTTTGGCGCCGCCAAGATCCATTGCCATGGGCTATATCTCCCTACAAATCGCAAAAAGCAACCGTCAAATCGCAAAAGCCACGACAGCCACGTTGGTGTGCGTCACGACGTTTGCGATTCGACCTTTGCGCTTTCAACGTTCCTACGCGGTCTTCCGGATGAAGTAGTCGACGAGTTCCGACGACGAGTTGTCCATCTCGACGTTGAAGTACTCGATGCG
Source organism: Acidobacteriaceae bacterium (assembly GCA_031274845.1). Classification (GTDB taxonomy): domain Bacteria; phylum Acidobacteriota; class Vicinamibacteria; order Vicinamibacterales; family CAVVIG01; genus CADEEX01. Next base: position 41,198 of record JAISPN010000015.1, on the reverse strand, counting down.
CGCGGTGAGGTAGTTGTAGATCCACACCGCCGGAATCGCGACGACCAGACCAAGCGCGGTCTCGACGAGCGCTTCCGAAATACCGACCGACACGGCGCCGATACCAGCCGAACCGCTCGCGCCGATGCCCTGGAACGCGTTGATGACGCCGACGACCGTGCCGAGCAGACCGACGAACGGCGCCGTCGAGCCGATGGTCGCAAGCGCCGGAACGCCCTTCTTCAGGTCCGACGCGGTGAGCGCCGACGCGCGCTGAATCGCGCGGCGAACGGTGTCCATGACATCTTCGCGGCTCAGGCCTTGATTCGATTCTTGCTGGAACTGATATTCCTGCAAGCCGGCAAGCACGACTTTCGCGAGGTGGCTATAGCGGTAATTCTTGGAGGACGAGAGTGCCACTGCGTCCTTCAGACGCCCTTCCTTGAGGTGCTTGGCAACCTGCGGCGCGAAGAGCTTTGACTGATTCTTGGCCTGCTGGTAGGTGAAGAAGCGCTCGATACCCACGCCAAGCGACCACATCGACATGATAATCAGCACGAAAGCAACTGCCTTCGCGACGATTGTCATCTGGGCGTACATTTCCATCAGGTCCACGGTCCATCCTCCATCGAGACGAAAAGCCGTCTCACCATGAGATTTCGTTACTACTTGTTGTCGCCTTGCGTTCTAACTATTGCAGCGTAAAGTTCACCGTCACCGTCATGATGACCGGCACCGGCGTTCCGTTCAGCGTGGTCGGCGTGTACACCCACTGCCTCACCGCATCGAGCGCCGCCGCGTCAAGCAGCGGAATCGATCGAAGCACTTTCGCGTCTTGCACGTGGCCATCGGGACCGATCGTCGCCTCGATGATCACCACGCCTTGCACGCGCGCGGACTGTGCAATTGGCGGATACACAGGGTTCACGCGCTTCAGCTGAGTCGGTGGCTTGATAGCCCCACCCACGCGCACCGCCTGCGGTGGCGGTGGTGGCGGCGGTGGTGGCGGTGGCGCCGCTTCGAGGCCACCCACGATCCCGCCGGTGACTCCACCGACGACACCGCCTTCAATCCCACCAACCGCACCCTTGACACCCTGTTCGATGCCCGTTTCCGGCTTGATTTCCTTGGGCGCTTCAACCGGCGCGGCCGCCGGATTCACTTCGACCTTCGGCGGGGGAGCCTGAGTCGGCGGCGGCGGGGGCGGCGGGGGTGGCGGAGGGGGCGGAGGGGGCGGCGGAGCCGCCACGAACGCCATCATCGATGGTGGAGTCGGTAACACATCTGCCGCCATCAGCGGAATGATGATCACCGCGCCAAGGACCACGCTATGCACGAGGATCGACAGCGGAACTGTATACCAGCTCCGGCTGCCCACCTTGACGGATGGGTCCACCACATCGCCGAACATGTCACGTGCCACGATTAGGTCTCCCTCTGAGTCTTCTTCGAATCAGTGCGCCGCGCATCCCGCCACCGGGTTCGCGAGGCCGCACAAAGACGGCGATTATAATCAGCCAAAATTCGGCGCGTCAATGCAAAGTCCTGGTCGCTTAGACACCGAATTTTAAAAATCGGGTCAATGCCCGGATGTCTGGTCCGCGCCGCCAATCCGCATACCGTAGAACGATCGCCAGACAAAGAACAACGACAACGCGAAGAATACAGCCGCCAGCACGTGGCTCACGCCCGCCCCGGCATCCGTCGACAACTTGACGGCCAGTTCAACCGCCAGCAGCCCGAACAGCGTCGTGAACTTGATGACCGGGTTCATCGCCACCGATGAGGTGTCCTTGAACGGATCGCCGACCGTATCGCCCACAACCGTCGCGGCATGCAGCGGCGTCCCCTTGGCCTTCAGCTCAACTTCGACAATTTTCTTGGCATTGTCCCAAGCGCCACCCGCGTTGGCCATGAAAATCGCCTGGTACAACCCGAAGAGCGCAATCGACACCAGGTAGCCAATGAAGAAATAGGGCTCAACGAACGCAAAGGCGAGCGTCGCGAAGAAGACGGTGAGGAAGATGTTGAACATCCCCTTCTGCGCGTACTGCGTGCAGATCTCCACCACCTTCTTGCTGTCCGTCACCGAAGCTTTCTCGATGCCATCGAGACGAATGTTCGCCTTGATGAACTCGACCGCGCGATAGGCGCCCGTGGTCACCGCCTGCGCCGACGCGCCCGTGAACCAGTAGATCATCGCGCCGCCCGTGATGAGGCCAAGGACGAACGGCGGATGGAGCAGCGACAGCTTGTCCAGATCCTGCGTCAGCCCTGACGTCAACGACACGATGATCGAGAAGATCATCGTCGTCGCGCCGACGACCGCCGTGCCAATCAGCACCGGCTTTGCCGTCGCCTTGAACGTATTGCCCGCCCCGTCGTTCTCTTCGAGCAGCTCCTTCGCGCGATCGAACTTCACGTCGAAGCCAAATTCCTTCTTGAGCTGCTCCTTGATGCCGGGCACGCCTTCGATAACTGAAAGCTCGAACACCGACTGCGCGTTGTCGGTCACCGGGCCGTACGAGTCGACCGCAATCGTGACCGGCCCCATGCCGAGGAAGCCGAACGCGACGAGACCGAACGCAAACACCGCGGGCGCGAGCATCAGCGATTCGAGGCCCTGCAGGCTCACCAGATAGGCAATCCCCATCAAGGTGACGATACTGAGGCCCAACCAGTAGGCGCTGAAGTTCCCGGCCACGAAGCCTGACAGGATGTTGAGCGACGCCCCGCCTTCTTTCGACGAGATCACCACTTCCTTCACATGGCTCGACTCGGTGGAGGTGAACACCTTGACGAACTCGGGAATGATCGCGCCAGCCAGCGTGCCGCACGTGATCACCGTCGACAGCTTCCACCAGATCGTGCCGTCGCCAAGATTTGGAATCAGCACGTACGACACAACGTAGGTGAGGACGACCGAGATGATCGAGGTGAGCCACACGAGAGAGGTGAGCGGCGCCTCGAAGTTCATCTTGTCGACGTCGCCGTATTTCCCTTTGGCGATCGTTTCGTTGATGAAGTACGACAGCCCGCTCGCGATCACCATCATGATGCGCATCACGAAGATCCAGACGAGCAGTTGGACCTGAACCGTGGGGTTGCGCACCGCCAGCAGGATGAACGAGATGAGCGCCACGCCCGTCACGCCGTACGTCTCGAAACCGTCAGCGCTCGGACCGACCGAATCGCCAGCGTTGTCGCCGGTGCAGTCCGCGATCACGCCCGGGTTCCGCGCGTCGTCTTCCTTGATGTTGAAGACGATTTTCATCAGGTCGGAGCCGATGTCGGCGATCTTCGTGAAGATGCCGCCGGCAATGCGGAGCGCCGCGGCGCCAAGCGATTCACCGATGGCAAAGCCGATGAAGCACGGGCCCGCGTAGTCGCCCGGCACGAACAGCAGGATGAACAGCATCAGCAGCAGTTCGACGCTGATGAGGAGCATACCGATGCTCATCCCGGCGCGCAGCGGAATCGCATACGTCGGGAACGGCTTGCCACGAAGGCTCGCGAAGGCCGCGCGTGAATTGGCGAACGTGTTCACGCGGATGCCGAACCACGCGACGCCGTAGCTGCCCGCGATGCCGACGAGCGAGAACAGCAGGATGATCCCGAGCGTCAGCCCCACGGGCTTGTTCGGCACCGGCGAGAGCCAGCCGAAATACGCGGCGATGATCACCGCGATGAACGCCCAGAGCACCATGATGAAGCGGCCCTGTGTCGTGAGGTAGGTCTTGCAGGTCTCGTAAATCAGCTCCGATACTTCGCGCATCGAGCTGTGGACCGGCAGATTTTTCAGCTGGGTGAAGGTCAGGAGGCCGAACAGCAGGCCAAGGGCGCTGACGACAAGGCCAGTCATGAGCAGCGTGTGCCCATCGATTCCGCCCGCAAACGTCACCGACGACAGATCGGGCACGACGAGCGACGCTTCGCCGCCATGGTGAACCGGCGCCGCCTCCTGCGCGAACATCACGCGGCTTGCGGATGACATCACCCCGAAGAACATCACGAGGACGGCCAGGCGTCCGACGAATCTTTGCACGGTCGCGCTCATCTCACCTCTCGCTCGATAGTCGGCCCCGTCAAAAGCGGGCCAGTCTCACAATAGAAAACGACGGATTATACTCGGAACTCCTGCGTCTGATCCTCATCGCGCGATTCCCGAACGCCGTCCGGCAACGCCATCCCGCCCGTCAGGAAGATGCGGAGCCCTTCTTCAACGGTGATATCGGGAAAAATCACACGCTCCTGCTCGATGATGACGATGTCCCCCAGATACAGGTGATTCGTCGGCACGTACACCGCCACAAACGGCTGCGGCCCCTGCCCGCGCTCGACCGTGAACTCCTTAGTGAGGAACCCCAGCGAATATTGTGACTTCCCCTCAAGCAACACGACACGCTTGAATCCAAATTCGTTGTCGGGAGAAAACGCAACGATGAGCTGCTTGACCGGCGCGTAGATCGTCTTGAACACCGGCACGCGGAGGAGATAGCCATCGGCGCGCTGCAGCAACTGCCGGCCGACGACGTTTGTCGCGAACACACCGACGAGCAGCACCACCACCATCGTCGTCACGATGCCGAGCCCCGGTACGCGCTGCCCCAGGAGCCGCTCGTAGAACGGCTCGACTAGACCATCGACTCTGCCAAACACCCACACGAACGCCGCCACGGTGATGAAGAGCGGCACGATGATGAAGAACCCGGCAATGAACCGGCGGCGCAGCCACTGCATGTCAAAGGTATCCCGCGGCCACGCCTGCGAGGAGCAGCGCGCCAGCCACGATCCGGTACCACGCGAACAGCCGGAATCCGGAGCGGCGCACGAACGAGAGAAACGGACGAACGACGATGACCGACGCCACAAACGCCGTCACGAATCCAATCGCGATATCGGCGAACCGATCCGGCGTCATCTGATGCCGCAATTCAATCGCGCTGTGCGCGAACGCCGCGGCGAGTGTGGGCATCGCGAGAAAGAACGAAAACTCCGCCGCCGCCGGCCGCTCCAATCGCATGAGCAGACCACCCACGATCGTGGCGCCCGATCGCGAGACACCCGGCACAAGCGCCAGCACCTGCGCCAGACCGATCCCGGCCGCGTGCGGAATCGACGTGTCGTCGACGCGCGTCACCGTGGGCGTTGGCCTGAACCGCTCGACGAGCAGCATCACCACGCCGCCAACGATGAATGCCGTCGCCATGACGGGAATACTCTTGTGAAGGACACGCTCGACCCAGCCTGACAACAGCAGACCGGCCACAATCGCCGGCACGAAGGCCACAAACAGCATCAGGGCGAAATGGCGTGCGGCGCGGTCGGATGGGAGCCCGCGGACGACCGCGATGATCTTCTCGCGGTAGAGCCAGAGGATCGCGAACATCGACCCGAGCTGAATCATCTCGGTGAAGACGCTGCCCGGATCGTCATAGCCGAGCAAGCGCTCACTGACAAGCAAATGAGCGGTTGAGGAGACCGGCAGAAACTCGGTAAGCCCCTGCACCACGCCGAGCAGGGCTGCTTGCAGGGGAGCCAACGACCGGGACTACGAAGCCCGCACCTTGCGCTGCGGCTTGGCCTTGCGCGTCGGTTGCTGGGGTGCGTTGGACGCCGCCGCCATGGCTGGCGCGTGCGCGGCCGCCTTGGTCGGCCCCTCGCCACGCCAGAAGGTAACGATGGCCGCGGCGACAAAGACGCTCGAATAGGTGCCGGTGATGATGCCGACGAGCATCGTGAACGCGAACCCGCGCAGCACTTCTCCACCAAACAGGAACAGCGCGAGCGCGCTCAGGAGCGCCGTGCCAGCCGTCAGCACCGTTCGACCGAGCGTCTGGTTGATCGACACGTTGATGACATCTTTCAGCGAATCGCGCCGCATGCCGCGCAGGTTCTCGCGGACGCGGTCGAAGATGACGATCGTGTCGTTGGTCGAGTACCCGGTCACCGTCAAGATGGCGGCGATGACGTTCAGCGACAGCTCGTACCGGAAGAAAGCGAGCAGCGCCAGCGTCACCAGCAGGTCGTGCAAGGTGGCCACGACAGCCCCGACCGCGAAACTCAACTGATAACGAAATGCGATGTAGGCCAGAATGCCGATGAGCGACAACACCGTCGCCCACGTCCCCTTGGTCGTCAGCTCGTGACCGACCGTCGGGCTGACGATTTCAGTCCCGACGATTGAGAAGTTTCCCAGGTTGGCATGTTGCAAGGCGGCGGTCACCGCTTCCTTCGTCATGCTCATCTGGTCGCCCGACTCGGCGCCGCTCGTCGGCACCCGAATGAGCACCTGACGCTGCGATGGATCGCCATACGCCTGAATGACGCTCTCGCCGTAGCTGTCGAGCCCGTGGCGGACCTGTTCAACAGACGGCTGCTGCTCGAACTGCACGATAAGCGCCGTGCCGCCCGCGAACTCGATACTGCGCGGCACCCCTTTGGTCCAGATGACGGCGAGGCCCGCGATGATGACGACCCACGACAACACCAGCGCGTGCCAGCGCCAGCGCAGGAAGTCGAAATTGCTGTGCTTGAAAATGTGCATGACTGACTAGATGGAAAGGGTGGCCGTGGCTGATTGACGCTGCCGCGACAACACCAGCTCGAACAGGGTTTTGGACACGAATGTCGCGGTGAACAGATTCGACACGAGACCGAGAATCAGCGTGTAGGCAAAGCCGCGAATCGGACCGGTGCCGAACTGAATGAGAAACGCCGCCGAGATGAGCGCGGCCACGTGCGTATCGAGCAGTGTCAGGAACACGCGGCCGAAGCCGGTGTTGACCGACGCGCGCACGCCGCGTCCAGCCTCGAGTTCTTCCTTGATGCGTTCGAAGATGAGCACGTTCGAATCGACGCCGATCCCCATCGTCAACACGAAGCCAGCGATCCCGGGCAGCGTCATGACCGCTCCGATGTACGCCATCAGACCGAGCAGGATGACCAGGTTCAACACCAGCGCGACGACCGCGTTCACACCCGACAGCTTGTAGTAGATCAGCATGAACACGATGATCAGCGCGAGCCCGACCCCCGAGGCGAGCACGCCTGAACGAATCGCGTCAGCGCCAAGGCTCGGACCGATCGTCCGCTCCTGCAGATACGTCAACGTCGCCGGCAACGAGCCAGACCGCAAAATCAGCGACAGGTTCTGCACGGCTTCGTTGGTGAAGCTGCCGGAAATACGCCCTTCCCCGGTGATGCGCGCATCGATGCGCGGCGCCGACTGCACGCGCTCGTCGAGGATGATCGCGAGCTGACGGCCGATGTTCTCGCCGGTGGCCCGGCCGAACTTCTCCGAGCCGTCCGTGGTCAACGTAAAGGCCACCGCCGGGCGATTGTTCTCGTCGAGCGATGGGCGGGCGCTCCGCAGGTCGCGGCCAGTCACCACGGCCGCATGACGCACAAGGTAGTAGAGCGTCCCGCCGCCGTAATCGGCCGCGCCAGGCACGATGTCCATGCCGGTGGGCGGCTGACCGTTGATGAGGAGTTCGTCCTGCGTGCTCGCGGTGCGCTCGACGATCTTGAGCTCGAGACGTCCCGTCGAACGGATGATCTCCTTCGCGCGATTCACATCGGTCACGCCCGGAAGCTGCACCAGAATCTGATCGCCGTCAGTGCCCTGCTGCGCGATGCTCGGCTCGGAGACGCCCAGCTCGTTGACGCGGCGTTCGATCGTCTCGCGCGCCTGCACCACCGCTTCCTCGCGCAGTTGCACCACGACGTTCGGTTTCATCGCGAAGGTGTAGGTGCCGTTCACGCCCGAGTTGCGCTCGAAGTTCGAGCTGAGATCGTTCGCCGCGGTTCGAAACGCGGGGTCCTGCTCGGAAGACACGCCTTCCGCCATGAACGACGTCGGACTGGAGACGGCCAGGTTCGACGTCGAAATGCCCGCCGTCGAGAGGCGATCGCGCAGCCGCTCCATTTCCGCCTCGGTCTCGACGCGCAACGCATCGTCGGTCTGCACGCGGAGCACCAGGTGCACCCCCCCGCGCAAGTCGAGTCCGAGTTTGATCGCCCGGTCCATCAGGAACTTCGGCTGCGTCACGCCAAACCGCGACGCGACGATCGGATAGACACCGACCGCACCGAAGATCAAGGTGACCGCGATCGTGATAACGAGCTTCCAACGAAGATTGTTCATGGCTTCTTATGAGTTTCCAGCCGCGGGAGATTCGACAACGGGCGGCTGCCCTTGATACCCGCCGATGGCTTGACGCGCCACATCGATGCGAACCTTGTCCGCGATCTGCAGCTGCACGGTCTGCTCCGTCAGGCGGGTGACCTGTCCGTAGATGCCGCCGGTCGTGATAATGCGGTCGCCGACCTTGAGCGCGGACAGGAAGTCCTGCACTTTCTGCTGCTTCCGCTTCATCGGCAGGAACATGATGAAGTAGAAAATTAAGAGAACGAGCGCAATCGGAATGAGTTGCAGCAACGGGCTGCTCCCATCCGGCGGCGCCGCCATAGCGAATAGCGGACCCAAACTAGTCATGAGAGGCGAGACAGACGCTCGTGAAGCGATTGCCTGAAAATTTCAAACCGTCCAAACGCTATAGCGTCCCTAATCCGCCTGAGCGTGTCAAGGTAAAACCGTAAGTTATGCAATGTGTTAAGGGTGGCCGCGTTCATCTCGCCCGCCTGAAACAGATGCCGCAGGTAGGCACGCGAGCAGGTGCGGCACGTATAGCAGTCACACGCGGGATCGGGCGGCCGATCGTCTTCCGCGTACTGCGCGTTCTTGATGTTGAGACGCCCCTCGCTGGTGAAGAGCTGACCGTTTCTGGCGTTCCGCGTGGGGAGCACGCAGTCGAACATGTCGACACCGCGCGCCACCGCCTCGACGAGATCCTGCGGCGTGCCGACGCCCATCAAGTAGCGTGGCCGGTCCAGCGGCAACGGCTCAACCGCATGCTCGACCATCTCGTACATCACTTCAGGCAGCTCGCCGACGCTCAACCCTCCGATCGCGTACGCCTCGAACCCGAGTTCCACCGTGCGACGAGCGCTCTCCTTCCGGAGATCGGCCACGGTGCCCCCTTGAACGATGCCGAACTGCGCCTGACCGGCATTTGTGGCAATGACATCCGGCGCGTTGCCGTCTCGGATCGCCTCGAAGCGCGCGCGGGCGCGTTTGGCCCAACGTAGCGTTCGCTCCATCGACACGCGCGTCTCGTCCGCGGTCGCTGGCAGCGCCAGACATTCATCGAGCACCATGGCGATGTCCGAGCCAAGTTGCGCCTGAATATCGGTTGCTTTCTCTGGCGTCAGCAGGTGCGACGACCCATCGAGGTGCGACTTGAAGCGCGCCCCTTCCTCGGTGATCGTTCGCCGCTCGGCCAGACTGAACACCTGAAAGCCGCCGCTGTCCGTGAGCATCGGCTTGTTCCAGCCGATGAAGCGGTGCAACCCGCCACGGCGCGCGATCAGATCGTCACCAGGCCGCAGGTAGAGGTGATAGGTGTTGCTGAGCAAGATCTCCGCGCCGGCATCATCGAGATCGCGATGCGTGACACCTTTCACCGCGCCTTGCGTTCCCACCGGCATAAACGCCGGCGTCTCCACATCGCCGTGCGCGGTGCTCAGCACACCACGGCGGGCGCGACCATCTTGATGCGTGACACGAAAGGCAAAGCGTCCATCTGACATCGAGTCGGTCAGTTTACAATCGGCGCACGCGGTGCCCAAATTCCTCGCGCCTGTCGCCCTCGTCATCGCCGCCTCCGCGCTGCTCAATGCTGGCGCCCCTGCAGGCGGCCTCACCGAAACCGCGCGCCTTGGCGCCGTCTACGACACGATCCTGCGCGGACAACTGTCGCGCGTCGACGCGCAGATCCGCGAGACCTGCCCACCAGCGCCACGCGAGGCGTGCCTCGATCTGCAAGCCTCCGCGCTCTGGTGGCGCATCCTCGTCGATCCGCACAACCGCGCGCACGACGAAGAGCTCCAGCAACTGTCAACGCGCGCCCTCGACGCAGCCACGGCGTGGACAAAACGCGCGCCTGATAATCCAGAGGCATGGTTCTACCTGGCGGGCGCCTACGGACCGCTCTCGCAACTCCGCGTCTGGCGAGGACAGCGCCTGACCGCGGCACGCGACGGCGTGCGCATCAAAGCCGCGCTCGAACGATCCATCGCGCTCGATCCGGCACTCAAGGATGCGTACTTCGGCATCGGGTTGTACCACTACGTGGCCGACATCATCCCGGCGCCGCTCAAGACATTGCGATTCCTGCTGCTGATGCCCGGTGGCGACCGCGTCGCAGGCCTGAAGGAAATGCTCACGGCCCGCGAACAGGGCGTCCTGCTCGCGGGCGAGGCCGACTATCAACTTCACTACATCTACCTCTGGTACGAACATCAACCAACGCGCGCGCTGGAACTGGTGCGCAATCTCGACACGAAGTACCCCACCAATCCGATCTTCCTTCAGCGCATCGCCGATATTCAGCGCGACTACCTCCACGATCGCGCCGCGAGTCGCGTCAGTTGGCAACAGTTGCTCGATCGCGCCGTCGCCGGGCGCGTCGAGTTCGCGCCGCTCACGATCGCGCGCGCGCGACTCGAACTCGCGGACGATCTCATCGCGCTCGGCGAGTTCGCGCGCGCGGCGGAAACAGTGCAACCGATCGTCGATGCGCGACCCACCGCTCCGTACGGCGCCGAAGCACGCGCGAATCTGCTCCTCGGTCGCGCGCTCGCGGCGCAACACACTCGCGACCGTGCGCTCGCGGCATTCGATCGCGCGATTGCGAGCGCGCCCTCTGACGATCCAGACGCGGTGCGAAGCCGCGCGCGCGAGGAACGCGCGCGCCTCGCGTCAACAAATCTCGCGCGTTGAGAATTTTTTGACAAATTCTCTGCATTTGTGCTTGACAACCAAAATTTCTCCCCCATAATCTACATCTGGTATGAGGGTGGTGAACTCAGGCCATCCCTAGTGAGGCTGGAAAACACCAGCTTCACTCTTCTGCACCTGGACCTTTTCGGAGCGGCGCAGAAGGTGCCTCGAGCGACGGGCGGCGGCGATCGGGTAAGCGTGCCAGGCGGCAGCTACCACAGCGATTGACGCGGATGTCCGCGCACTACACCCAGATGAAGGGGGGGATAGAGGACAATGGCAAAGAAAGCCAAGGGCGGGAAGAAGAAGGCCGGCAAGAAGCGCTAAGCCGGGCATTCCCGTTAGAAAAAAAGGGGGCGGCGGTCGCCCCCTTTTCCATTTCGTAAGGCGCGCGTTATTCCGTTCCGTCCCAGATCCGCACGCGCCGGATCACATCCCACGGCAACAACTGATCGACCACATCCATCCCGGCGGTGACGCGGCCGAACACCGTGTACTTCGCGTCGAGGTGCGGCTGCGGCGTGTAGGCGATGAAGAACTGACTTCCACCCGTATCCGGCCAGTCGAGCGCCATGCCGACCACGCCACGCAGGTACGCGCGCTCGTTCAGCTCGTCGCGAATCGCGTACCCGGGACCGCCGTCGCCGTCACCACGCGGATCGCCCCCCTGCACGACGAAGTCCGGAACGACACGATGAAACGGCACGTTGTCGTAGAACCCCTTCCGCGCCAGCGTGACGAAGTTCGCCACCGTCTGCGGCGCATCGAGCACCGCGAGTTCGATCTTGATCTCGCCTTTATCCGTTTCGATGTACGCCTCGATCGACACAGGCGGCGAGACCACACGCGGCGATTCATACCGATCCGCCGGCAAGGCCGGCGCGGGGCGGCTGCGGGTGGCGGCGTCACTGCCAGCATTGAGCGCCGTCAGCAACGTGACCGCACGCACGCGCACCGCCCATTCGGGATCGGCAAGCGCACGCTCGAGCACTGGCGTCGCCGCGGCGGCGCCATACGCGGCAAGCGCGGTCAGCGCCGCCGCGCGCGCCACATAGATACCATCTCTCGCACCGCGATCGAACGCCTCTGTCAGCAGCGCAGCGCCGTTCACCGGCTTGAGTGTTTCAATCGCGTGCGCGGCCGCCTCGCGCACAAACGGATCGTCCACCGTCAACCGCTCGCTGGCGATGTGCGCGGCATCGGGCACACCGAGCGCCACGAGCGCGGCGATCACCGCAGGCACCACCCGCGAATCGCGATCCTCCAGCATGGCTTTGAGCCGCGGCGCGCCAGCCTCAGGCGTCAGCGTCCCGAGCACGGTGGCGAGCGCCGCGCGGACCGACCAGTGCGTATCCTCGTCGAGCCCCGACAGAATCGCCATGAACCCTTCCGGGTCGATCCGCGCCAACGACTGAATCGCCGCCGCGCGAATCCCCGGAACGGGATCTCCAAGGATGTCGATGAGCGCGTCCGTCACACCCTCGCCGCCAACCTGCCCAATCGCGGCAACCGCTTCCGCACGCAGGCGCGCATCCGCACGCGGCGCTTGCACCAGGCGAAGCAGCACCGGCGCCGCAGGACGATAGCGCAAGCGACCCAGCGAGCGAATCGCTTCGATCGCCACATTTTTTTCCGGACTCTCGGCAAGCGGCACGAGCGCAGCGCCCGCGTTGGCGCTCTCCATCGCGCCGAGCCCCTTCGCGGCAAACGCCTTCGTGTAGGGATTCGCGTCGCTGGCGAGCGCGAGCAGGGCGGTCAACGCGCGCGGATTTTCGAGACGCTGCAGCGCAAACGCCAGCGGCCAGTAGGCCGTCCGCGGACGGCCTGACGGATCGAGCGCCGCCGACGCGAGCGCGTCGTACGCCTTCAAGCGCACGAGCGCCGTGACGCCCAGCCTGAACACCGCCGCCGGCGTACTCCGTATATCGTCTTGCCCTTCGTCTGGCACCGTGGCGAGCGCGCCGCTATCGACGACCGATTTCACCATCGCGCCGACGGGCGCTGCCGCCTGCGCATCACCAATGAGCCCAAGTGCTTCCGCGGCGCTTCCCTGCACGAGCGGAGACGCATCGGTAAGCGCCTCGACGAGCGCGGGAACAGCGGCACGATCGGCGATGAGCCCCAGCGAGAACGCCGCCATCTGACGCACTTCGGGTTCCACGTCCTTGAGCAATGGCAAGAGCGGCGGCACGCCCGCGGCAAGCCCGACACGTCCGACCGCAAGCGCCGCGCGTCTGCGCACTCGCGCTTCGCTGTCGGAAAGCAATCGCACCAGATCGGGTGGAGGCGGAGGCGGCGCCACCACCGGCGCCACCGGGTACGCCCTTGAGCTGTCGCAATCGCGGCTGGCGGCGGCGCGGGAACCTCCGGATCTCGGAGGATGCGCTGATCTTCAAGGCGCAGCATCCACGACATCTTTGTCTCGAAGCTTGGCGCAGGAGGAAGACGAGGAGTCTGAACCGGAGGAGCGCTCGCGCACGCAGACGCGACACAGGCAATTGCGAGCGCAATCGTCGAACGCATCACGGCCCGAATGATATCATCGGGTCCGCTGTGCAGTTTCGACACATCGCTGTCGAAGGACCCATCGGCGCGGGTAAGACCCAACTCGCGGAGCGGCTCGCGACACGACTCGACGCGGCGCTCGTGCTGGAAGATCCCGAGAATCCATTTCTCGCCGATTTCTACGCCGAGCGTCCCGGCGCGGCGTTGCAGGCGCAGCTGTTCTATTTGCTGAACCGTCATCGTCAGCAGACGACCCTGCGCCAAACCGATCTCTTCAGCCAGATCACCGTATCGGACTACCTGTTCGACAAAGACAAGATCTTTGCGTATCTGAATCTCGACGACAACGAGCTGTTCATCTATCAGCAACTCTACGAGCTCCTGTCGCGCGAAGTCCCTTCACCCGATCTCGTGATCTACCTGCAGGCGCCAACCGACGTGCTCCTCAGACGCCTTCGCGCCCGCGAGCGCGACATGGAAACCGATACGCCGACCGCGAGCCCCGACTACCTGCGGGAACTCAACGTGGCCTACAACCATTTTTTCTTTCACTACGAAACCACGCCGCTTCTCGTCGTCGAAACGTCGCAGTTCGATTCCACGGTGAGCGAGGATGCGGTGGACGATCTGATCCGCCAGATCGAGAGCATGGGCAGCGGCACGCAGTATTACGTGCCGCGCACCAGGTGAATGGTAAGCTGAACGTTCATGGCCTGGTTCAAGAAGACGCGCAAACCGATCGCCTCGGCCGGAGAAAAACCGAGCCGCGTGCCCGAAGGCCTCTGGATCAAATGTCCCGGTTGCGCGCAAGCGATCTACAACAAGGATCTCGCCGCCAATCTCAACGTCTGCCCGAAGTGCGCGCACCACTTCCGCATCAACGCGACCGAACGCCTGCGGATGCTCTTCGACGGGCCGTGGACCGAGCACGACGCCAACCTCGTCTCGACCGATCCGCTCCAGTTCACCGACGTCAAGACCTACAAATCGAGGCTCAAGGCCGGCATCGCCTCCACTGGCGTCAAAGACGCCGTGCTCGTCGCCACCGGCACGCTCGACTCGCTGCCGGTCGTCATCGCCGCGCAGGAATACGGCTTCATCGGCGGCAGCATGGGTGTCGTCGTTGGCGAAAAGATCACCCGCGCGATCGAACGTGCGATCGCCGACAAGCGCGCGCTCATCATCGTCTGCTGCTCGGGCGGCGCGCGCATGATGGAAGGCGCGCTGTCGCTGATGCAGATGGCAAAGATTTCCGGCGCCCTCGCGCGGCTCGATCGCGCCAGGTTGCCCTACATCGCCGTCCTGACGGACCCGACCACCGGCGGCGTCACCGCGAGCTTCGCCATGCTCGGCGATCTCAACATCGCCGAACCGAAGGCGCAAATCGGCTTTGCCGGCCCACGCGTCATCGAGCAAACGATTCGCCAGAAACTGCCCGAAGGCTTCCAGCGATCGGAGTTCCTGATTGAAAAAGGGATGCTCGACTACGTTGTCGATCGGCGCGAGATGAAGAGCCTGCTCGCCCGATCGCTGCGATTCATGGGAGCGGAACCTTTGGCCGTCAATCCCCCCGCCACGCCGCTGGTAAACGTCGAGGCGAGCACCGACGCGTCCGCACCGCGCTCGTGAGACACCACGAGGACCCGCTCGACTATCTCTTCAGCCTCGAGCACTTCGGAATCAAGTTCGGCCTCGGCAACATCCGCACGCTGCTCGGCGCCCTCGGCAACCCGCACACGGCATTCCCCTCGGTACACATCGCAGGCACCAACGGCAAAGGCTCGGTGACCGCCATGGTCGAACGAGCGCTGCGGCTCCACGCGCGAACGGGACGTTACACATCGCCGCACCTCGTCAGCCTCACCGAACGATTCGCGATCGATGGCGTGCCGGTCCCCATTGACGCCTTGCGGGATGTCGTCGCGCATCTACGTGACGTCATCACCGATCTGCAGCAGCGCGGCGAACTCGACGTACACCCGACGTTCTTCGAAGTCACGACGGCAGCCGCATTCGAACTGTTCCGGCGCGCGAACATCGGCATCGGCATCTTCGAAGTCGGCCTCGGCGGCCGGCTGGATGCGACCAATGTCCTCACGCCAGCGGTGACGGCCATCACGACAATCGCGCGCGATCACGAACGCTATCTTGGCGATTCGCTCGAGAGCATCGCGCGAGAGAAAGCGGGCATCATCAAGCCTGACGTCCCGGTTGTCGTCGGCAACCTGCCGCCTGCCGCTTTATCAGCCATCCAGGAAATCGCCGCCGCGCGCAACGCGCCGCTCATCGTCGCGCACGAAGGCGCAACGATTTCCGGCATCGCGACGCGCGACGAACGCGTCGACTTCAACCTCTGTACGCCCCGCCGCAACTACGGACGTCTGTCGCTCTCGCTCGGCGGCGCCCATCAGGTCGAGAACGCGGTGGTTGCCGTGCGCGTGCTCGAAGCACTCGAAGCCAGCGGATGGCCACTCGACGCCGACGCGGTGAGAGCCGCGTTTGCCGATGTGTACTGGCCCGGACGTCTACAGCGGATACGCCGTAGCGACGGCCGCGAGGCCTTGCTCGACGCCGCGCACAATCCGGAAGGGGCGATCGCGCTTGCGGCACACCTTGCGGCGACAGGCCGCCGTCATCCGATCGTCTTTGCCGCGATGCACGACAAGGACGCCGCCGCCATCGTGCGCGCGCTCGCGCCGGTGACAAGTCTCTTCATCGTCACGCGCGCATCAAATCCGAGGTCGCATACGCCTGAGGCGCTCGCCGCGCTCGTCGGTCAGGAAGCGCCGGCGCTGACCGTGCTGACGATGCCCTCGGCTGTCGAGGCGCTCGATTGCGCGTGGCAGCACGACACGTCCATCGTGGTTGCCGGATCAATTTTTTTACTCGGCGATGTCATCGCCAGCCTCGGAAGAGCGTGGTAGGCTCCAAAGAGCCCCTGTCAACGCCTCATGAAAATCTTTATCGGATTGCTCGTCCTGATCGCTGTGCTCATGCCCTCGCGCGCGGCGTGGGCACAGTTCAGCATGAACATCGCCGGCTACACCGTCAAGGCGGGCCGTCAGGAAAAAGTGGGCGACAAACATTGGGTGCTGAGCAATACCGTCGAGCTCGAGCGGGAGGATTCCAAGCTGTACGCGGATGAGGTCGAGTTCTTCGAAGACGAGGACCGCGCCATCGCGCGCGGGAATGTCGTCTTCAATCAGGGCAAGAACCGGATCGCCGCCGACCACGCCGATTTCAACACGCGCACTTCGCTCGGCACCTTCTACCACGCGACCGGGATTGCCACCATCGAACCGCGACGGCAGCCGCCGCGCCCCGGAACAGCCTTTACCGCGCCACAACAAACCGGTCAGGCGAACGACGTCGTCTTCTTCGGAGAAACCGTCGAGAAGATCGCGACGAAGAAATACAAGATCACCAACGGCGGGTTCAGCACGTGCGAGCAGCCGACCCCGCGATGGGATCTGACGGCCGACACGATCACGCTGAACGTTGACCATTACACGGTGCTGAAGCAGGCCGTGCTGCGCGTCAAGGGCGTGCCGATGTTCTATCTGCCCTGGATGTACTACCCGACGCACGAAGATGGCCGCGCCACCGGCTTCCTGCTCCCGGTGTACGGCTCATCGAATCTACGAGGCCAGACCATCCACAACGCGTTCTTCTGGGCCATCGACCGCAGCCAGGACGCGACGATTGGCTACGACTGGTTTTCGAAAACCGGCACCGGCACGCGCGGTGAATACCGCTACAACTTCGGTGGCGGCAACAGCGGGACGATCGATTCGTACATCCTCAACGAACGGCAGCAGACAGGCGACACGACGCAGGAGTCACAGCGCAGCACGACGATCACCGGCAACATGACCCAGACGCTCCCGCTCGGCTTTCGCGCGCGCGCGTACGCCAACTACTTCTCAAGCCTCTACACCAACCAGACGCTCAACACCAACGCCTACAACACCGTCAGCAACACCCGGTCCTACGGCGTCAACGTCGCTGGCAGTTGGCACTCGTTCATGGTGAGCGGCATATTCGATCGTCAGGAAATATTCACGTCGCCCACCGCGACGCAGGTCTTCGGATCGTCACCCAAAATCAACCTCTCGCGCGCCGAGAAGCCGTTGTTCCCGTCCGCGCCGATCTACTTCACCGTCCTCGGCGAAGTGTCCCACCTCGATCGCCTCGCCACCGACAATGGCGTCCCCATCGCGGGCCAGGACAATTCAGTGAGCCGTTTCGATTTCAACCCGCGGATTCGCGTGCCGCTGACGCGCTGGCCGTTCTTTACGGTCAACTCCTCGATCGACTGGCGCGACACGTACTACAGCCGCAGCCTCGACGACCAGCAGCAAGTCGTCAATGTCCCCTTGAACCGTCAGTACTTCACCTTGACCTCGCAGATCGTGGGACCGGTGTTTACCCGGGTGTGGAACACGCCCGACAGCAGCTACGCGGAGCGCTTCAAGCACTCGATCGAACCCAATTTCACCGTGCAGCGCACAACCGCCATCGACAACTTCAATCAGATCATCCAGAACGACACCGTCGACTTCACCTACGGCAGCACGACGACCTACACCTACGGGATCAACAACCGCCTCTATGCGAAGCGGCGGATTGGCGCCATCTCCCGGCCGGTTGAAATCGTCTCCATTGGGATCTCGCAGTCGTACTACTCAGACTCACAGGCCGGACTCCACGATCCAAACTACGCCACGAGCTTCACCGGGAGCACGCCAAGCAATTTCTCGCCGGTCAAGCTGAGCCTGCAAACAACACCCACCACGGGCATCAACGTGTCCGCGAACGCCGAGATCGACAGCACGACCCGGGAGTTGCGGACGGTATCGGCCACAGGCACCTACACGCACGGCACATGGGCACGCATCTCCACCGGGTGGACGAAGACGTTCTTCATCGCATCGCTCCCCGGATTCAACGATCCGGCTTTCCTCAACCACTACATCAACTTCGACAGCAACGTCCATACACCCGACAACAAGTACGGCGTCCTCTACACGATGAACTACGACATCCTGCGCTCGTCATTTCTTCAGCAACGTGTGTCGGCGTTCTACAACGCGCAGTGCTGCGGAATCGCGATGGAGTACCGGAGTTCCAACATCGCGGCGGCCACCAACGGAAGCGTCCCCACGGACCATCAATTCTTCCTCTCGTTTACCCTCGCCGGCATCGGCAGCTTCTCGCCGTTCAGCGGCGGCCTCGGCGGTGTGCCGCATTGATGGCGCAATGAGCAGACCCACGCTTATCACTGGCGCTGCCGGATTCGCCGGCGGTCATCTCCTCGACGCCTTGCGCACCTCCGCGGATACGCACCCGCTCGTTGGCTGGCATCGGCCCGGCACATCGCTCGCACCACTCACTGGCGTCACTTGGCAGGGCGTCGATCTGCTCGACCGCGCCGCCGTCCGCGCCGCCGTGGCGCACCTTAAACCGTCACGCGTCTACCACTGCGCGGGCGCCGCGCATGTCGGCGATGCGTGGAACGCGACGGCCAGAACGCTGTCCACGAATGTGCTCGGAACGCATCACCTCGTCGAAGCGTTGCGCACCTACGCGCCAGACGCGCGCGTCGTCATCACAAGCTCCGCGCTCGTGTACGCCTCGTCTGACGCCCCGATGAACGAGGACGCCCCCCGCGTCCCGAAGACGCCGTACGGCTTGAGCAAGCTGGCGCAGGAAACAACCGCCGAAGGCTCGGATACTGGCCCTGCCATCTGCATCGCGCGCGCCTTCAATCACATCGGCCCACGACAGTCCTCGTCGTTTTCGTCCGCGTCGTTCGCGCGGCAGATCGCGGCAATCGAAGCCCAGCGTCAGCCGGCGGAAATCGTGGTCGGCAATCTCGATCCGCGCCGCGACATCACCGACGTCCGCGACACCGTGCGCGCCTACGTGCGCATCATGGAGCGAGGCGAGCGCCGGCGCGCCTACAACGTCTGCTCCGGCCGCGCCCTGACCATTGGCGATCTCCTCGATGCGCTGCTCGAACGCGCCAGAGTCCCGATCGTCGTGCGCGTCGATCCCGCGCGGTACCGCCCCAGCGATCAACCCGTTGTCGTCGGCGATCCGTCGCGGATCCGCGATGAGCTCGGATGGACACCCACTATCCCGTTCGATCGCACACTGGACGACATCCTTGAGTACTGGCGCGCGCAGACGAGCGCGTCATGAAAAAGCCGCTCACCGAGCTGACGATCGCAACAGTGCTCTGCGGCCTGCTGACGATTCTCGTCACGTGGCCACATCTGCTGCACTTCGGATCGGCGCTCTTCGAACATCAGGACAGCTACTTCAGCATCTGGCGCCTGGCGTGGGTGGCGCACGCGCTCAAGAGCGCGCCGCTCGACCTGCTCAACGGCAACGTCTTCTACCCGGCCGAACGCACGCTCACGTACTCGGATGCGATGCTGGTGCAAGGGGTGCTGGCCGCGCCGCTCTTCTGGATCGGCGCGCCACCCATCGCAATCTACAACACGATGCTCCTCGCCGGCTTCATCGGATGCGGCGTCGGCGTCTACGTGCTGGCACGTCATCTCACCGGCGCGATGGGACCGGCGCTCGTGGCCGCGGCCGCCTTTACGATGGCGCCGTACCGCATCGAGCACATCATGCATCTGGAGATGCAATGGGCGATGTGGGTTCCGCTCACGCTCTGGGCGCTGCACGTCGCGTGCGAGACGAGTTCGGTGCGCATGGGCGCGCTTGCCGGCCTGTTCTTCGCGCTGCAAGTGCTGTCGTGCGTCTACTACAGCGTCTTTCTGGCGCTCCTGCTGGTCGTCTTCGTGCCGCTCCTCGTCATCGCGACCGGCCGAGTGAAAGCCAGTCTCGCGCCACTCACGGCCGCGGCGGTGACGGCGCTGCTGCTCGCCGCGCCGTACGCGCTGCAATACGCACGTACGGCCGACGTTCTCGGCGGACGCAATCCTGACGATATCGCCCAGTACAGCGCGCACCTTTCAAGCTACCTCACCTCGTCCTCGTACAGCCGCCTATGGGGATGGACCGCGGATCTGTGGGGCAGCGGCGATGAACGGCGTCTTTTTCCTGGGCTCGTGGTGACGCTGCTCGCCGTGGCTGGCATCTTCAGCCGCCACCGGCGCACGTGGACGATCTACGCGGTCGTGGCCATCACCGCCATCACGCTCTCGCTCGGCGTGAACGGTCCCGTCTACCGATGGCTGCTCGATCACATCACGTTCCTCGAAGGGCTGCGCGCCATCGCGCGCATGGGCTTGCTCGCCGCGTGCGCGCTGGCCGTCATGGCGGCGCTCGGCGCCGACGCGCTCGCCACACGCGTGCGGCGCATATCGGCGACAGGGATCACCGTCGCATGTCTGCTCGCGATCGCGGTCGAGAGCTCGACCACGCCGCTCGACGTCAGCGGCGGATCGTTTGTTCGCGACAGCGATGTTTACCGAATGCTGAACACGCTCGGACCCGGTGTCGTCGTCGAACTGCCGATGCCACGCGCCAACGAGCTCCCCGGCCCGGACCCGTTCTATGCGCTCTGGTCGCGCTCGCACTGGCATCCGCTCGTTAACGGCTACAGCGGCTACTACCCGTCCGACTACATCCAGACGCTGGCGCGCATGGAGTACTTTCCCGAAGAAGCATCCATCGCCAACTTGCACGCCCACGACGTGCGGTATATCGTGCTCCACCGCGAATTTTTCAAAGACGATCAGTACTCGTCGTTGATGTTACGTATGGCGCAATGGCCGCAATTCACGTTCTGGGGCGTCTACCGAGATCCGGTGGGCGTGGCCGCGTTGTGGGTGATGGAGCCCGCGCCGTGAACGGCACGACACCCACTCCACGTGAGCCGCTTCTCTTCGATCTCGGACAGCGGACGCCGACGCTGCGGCAGGTCGCGGATCTGGTGCGGGAAGGAGGCGTCGACACGCTCACGGACGCCGAACGCCGTGCTGACAAGGCGCGCTATCAGGAGGTGCGCTGCCGCTCGGCGCTCAACCATGTACAGGGGATGCCGTTCAACTGGACGCTCAACCCGTACCGCGGCTGCACCCACGCGTGCCACTACTGCTTCGCGCGCCGCTATCACAGTCAGTTCGAGCTCGATAGCGACGATGAGTTTTCTTCCGTCATCCTGGTGAAGCACAACTTCGTCGAGGTGTTGCGACGGGAACTCGATCACCCTCGCTGGCATCGCGAGCAGGTTGCGATTGGCACTGCCACCGATCCGTATCAACCCATCGAAGGCCAGTACCGGTTGACGCGAGGCGCGATCGAAGCGTTGACCCACGCGCGCACGCCGGCCAGCCTCGTGACCAAAGGACCGATGGTGGTACGCGACCGCGATGTGCTCAAGGCGCTGTCGGCCGTTGCGGCGTGTACGGTGTATATCAGCGTGCCCACCGTCGACGAGGACGCCTGGCGCGCGCTCGAACCCGGCACCGCTCATCCGCTTCAACGCCTGCGCGCGGTGCGCGATCTCGTCGATGCCGGCATCAATGCCGGCGTGCTCATGGCGCCGATCGTCCCCGGCTTCTCGTCCGCGCGATCGAAGCTCGAACGCACGGTGAAAGCGATTGCGGACCACGGCGCGCGCTTTGTCGGCTGCAACGTGATGTATCTGCAAGACGGCACGCGCACGCACTTCATGAACTTCCTCGCGCGCGACTACCCGCACCTCACGCCGCGATTCGAACGGCTCTACGCGAAGAAGTATCCGCCCGACGCCTATTGCAAGGAGGTCAAGGCGATGGTGTCGCTGCTGCAGGATCGCTACAGGATGAAGAACCGCACGTCTCGCAGCGAACGAGACGAGGCGAACGGCGGCGCGCCGCGTGCGGAGTGCTGAGCTGACTACCGCGACATCAGCGCCTTGATGCGCTGCTCGGTCGGCGGGTGCGTGCTGAAGAGCCCCATCATCCCCTGAATCGAAAACGGCTTGATGATGAACATGTGCGCCGTCGCCGGGTTGGCGTCGAGCGGCACTTGACGAGACGCGCTCTCGATCTTGCGAAGCGCGCTCACGAGCCCTTCCGGATGCCCGGCAATCGCCGCGCCGCCAGCATCGGCGTCGAATTCGCGCGACCGCGAAATGGCCGCCTGAATGAGCATCGCCGCAATCGGCGCAAGCAGCAGCACCAGCGGATTCATGCCGCCACGATCGTCGCGGCGGTTACCGCCGAAGAACATCGCAAAGCGCGCCAGCATCATGATCATCGCCGCCAGCGTCGCCGCGATTGAGCTAATCAAAATATCCCGGTGCTTCACGTGCGCGAGTTCGTGCGCGAGCACGCCGTCCAGTTCGTCATCGTTCAGGATCTGCAGAATGCCTTCGGTCGCGGCCACCGCCGCGTGCTGCGGATTACGCCCGGTCGCAAACGCATTCGGCGACATCTGGGGAATGACGTAGACACGCGGCATCGGCAGTCCCGCGCGCTGCGCAAGACGCTCGACCGTTCGATACAACCGGTGATCCGGCCCCACCGCTTTCGCGCTGTACATCGACAGGACGACCTTGTCGGAGAACCAGTACGACCCGAAGTTCGTCGCCACCGCAAAGATGAACCCGATGACCAACCCCTGCGCCCCGCCGAGCGACTCGCCAATGAAGAGCAACAAGGCGCTCATCGTCCCAAGCAGCAGCGCGGTTTTCAAAGCATTCGGCATGATGTCCTATTCTACCTAGACGCAGAAAAGAACCCGCCGGTTCCTCGTCGTACAATGCTCGGGTGTTGGCACGTGCTCTCCTTTTGATCGCAGCGCTTTCTGCCGCGCAGCAGCCTGCGCCCCAACCGTTTCCACGGCCGGCGACACCTGGCACGCAGCAGACGCCACCTTCGTCGCAGCCGGGCACACCGCCCACGGCTCCCGCGGCGCAGCCATTAACACCATCAGCGCCAGCGGCCACGACCGCCGACGGACAGCCGAGCGAATCGATGCTGGGCGTCCCGATCTATCCCGGCGCGCAGTTTCTCGTCTCCTACGACGCCGGCCGCGGACAGCGCTTCTACCTGTTTGGCACCACCGCCTCGTTTGTCGATCTGGTGACGTTCTACAGAAACGCCCTGAAGCAGCGCGGCGATCTCGTCTTCGACGCGCCGGCCACGCATCAGTTCGATGTCGGGAAGTTTCGTGAGGATACGATGGCGTTTCCTCCCGGCGTGACGATCAAGGATTTCCAGTCGCAGATCTCGCAGGGCTATCCGAACCCCAAGCTCGGCGGCCAGCCCGCGCGATTTCCGACGGTGATTCAGATCGTGCCGGTTCCGGATCGCTGACCTCGCGCCGCGAACGGCGCGCTACTCGCCGACCTTGACGTAGAGTTCCTTCGCGCCCTTCACGAACTCGAGCGCCTTTTCTTCCATGCCCGCCGTCGCGGCATCGCGCTCGCTCACGCCCTTCTGCTTTGCGTACTCGCGCACCTGCTGCGTGAGCTCCATGCTGCAGAATTTCGGACCGCACATCGAGCAGAAGTGCGCGACCTTCGCGCCGTCGGCGGGAAGCGTTTCGTCGTGGAACGCGCGCGCCGTCACCGGATCGAGCGCGAGGTTGAACTGATCGTCCCACCGGAACTCAAACCGCGCCTTCGACAAGGCATCGTCCCACTCGCGCGCGCGAGGATGACCTTTCGCCAGATCGGCCGCGTGCGCGGCGATCTTGTACGCGATGACACCGGCCTTCACATCGTCGCGATTCGGCAGCCCGAGATGTTCCTTTGGCGTCACGTAGCAGAGCATCGCCGTGCCGTACCACCCGATCATCGCCGCGCCGACGGCCGACGTGATGTGGTCGTAGCCCGGCGCGATGTCGGTCGTGAGCGGCCCGAGCGTGTAGAACGGCGCTTCCTGACACCACTCAAGCTGCTTCTCCATGTTCTCTTTGATGAGGTGCATCGGCACGTGCCCTGGCCCTTCGTTCATCACCTGCACGTCGTACTCCCAGGCGATCCGGTTCAACTCGCCCTGCGTCTTGAGCTCGGCAAACTGCGCCTCGTCGTTGGCGTCGGCAATCGAGCCCGGACGAAGACCATCGCCGAGCGAGAACGCCACGTCATACGCGCGCATGATCTCGCAGATCTCGCGGAAGTGCGTGTAGGTGAAGTTCTCCTTGTGATGCGCGAGGCACCACTTCGCCATAATCGATCCGCCGCGCGACACGATGCCGGTCACGCGACGCGCCGTCATCGGAATGTAGCGAAGCAGCACGCCCGCGTGGACCGTGAAGTAGTCGACGCCTTGCTCGCACTGCTCGATGAGCGTGTCGCGATAAATCTCCCAGGTGAGCTCTTCGGGTTTGCCGCCCACCTTCTCCAGCGCTTGGTACACGGGCACCGTGCCGATCGGCACGGCGGAATTGCGAACGATCCACTCGCGCGTCTCGTGGATGTTCTTGCCGGTCGACAGATCCATCACCGTATCGGCGCCCCAGAGCGTCGCCCAGCGCAGCTTCTGCACTTCTTCCTCAATCGACGAGGAGACGGCGGAGTTGCCGATGTTCGCGTTGATCTTCACCAGAAAGTTTCTGCCGATGATCATCGGCTCAAGTTCCAGGTGATTGATGTTGGACGGAATGATGGCGCGTCCTCGCGCGACTTCATCACGCACGAAATCGGCCGGCAGCCCTTCGCGGATGGCGATGAATTCCATCTCCGGCGTGATCTCGCCGCGGCGCGCGTAGTGAAGCTGCGTCACCGGCTTGCCGGCTGCGGCGTCGGCGCGGCGTGACGCCACCCACGGCTCGCGCAACTTCGGCAGCCCGCGCGGCGTCACCGGCACATCGTGCGGCCCGCTCGTGTCGTAGACGCGAATCGACGGCTCGCCGCGAGAGAGCGCGATCTCGCGCATCGGCACGCGGACGCCGGCCGGTCCGTCAACGAGCACTTTGTGTGAATTCGGAAACGCTGTGGAAAACGCTGACATGTCCGCACTCCCTCCGCCGGTGTCACCCGGATCAGGTTCCAAGGGTGTGATCTCAATCCCACTCCGACGCCGGACACCGGCGCGAGGATACCCCTGGCGGTCAGAAGAAATTATCTATCAATTCCGTGGAGGCTCACGCGAGCTTTCGCAGCACGAAGCACTTCAGGTAGTACGTCTCCGGCACGCCAAGCAGCACCGGATGATCGCGCCCCTGCATCCGTTTCTCGACGACGGTGACGTGGACGCGCGCATCGACCGAGGCGCTGTAGACGATGTCCGCGAAGGCCGCTTCGCTGATGTGATACGAGCAACTGCACGTGATGAGCGTGCCGCCGGGATTGAGCAGCTTCAGCGCGCGCAGATTGATCTCCTTGTAGCCGCTCGTCGCTTTCTCAACCGCCGACTTTGTTTTCGCGAACGCGGGCGGGTCGAGGACGATCGTATCGAACCGTTCGCCAAGCCGTTCCATCCCGCGGAGATCGTCAAACACATTGCCGACGCGCGCATCGACCGCGACGCCGTTCCTGGCCGCGTTGGCGCGGATGCGAGCGACGGCCTCCTCGGAGATGTCGATCGCGATCGTCTCCTCTGCCGCGCGCCCGAGCGTGAGCGCGAAGCCGCCGTTGTAGCTGAAGCAATCGAGGACGCGGCCGCGCGCGTACCGCCTCGCCGCCTCTCGATTCTCGCGCTGATCCAGAAACAGGCCGGTCTTCTGTCCGTGCCAGACATCGACGTCATACTCGACGCCAGCCTCGGTCACCGTCACCAGCGGCGGCACGTCGCCCGACAGCACGTTGACTTCCTGCGTCAACCCTTCGAGCAGGCGCGTTCGCGGATCGTTTCTCGCCAGAATGCCGCGTGGTTTGACGAGATCATTAAGCGCATCGACGAGGACCGGCGTCAACCGATCGGCGCCTTGCGAGAGCGCTTGCAGCACGATCACGTCGCCGTAGCGATCGGCAACGACCGACGGCAGCAGATCGGCTTCACCATGAATCAGGCGGTACGCCGACCCATCGATGCCAAGCGCCGCGCGAAACCCGACCGCCGCTTCGACGCGCCGGCGGATGAGCGCCGCATCAGCCACCTCCTCGTCGCGCGTCAGCATCCGAATCGCGATCTGCGACCGGTCGCTGTACATCGCCTGGCCGAGCGTCCGGCCGCGCGCGTTGACGACGGTGACGATGGAACCAGGTGCGGCCCGGACGTCACCAACGTCGGAACGATAGACCCAAGGATGTCCGCTGTGAATGCGTTGCTCGCCACGCGCGGATACGGCGACTGAAGGCGCTGTCTGTTGCACATCGCCATAGTACAATCGAGTGCTCTATGCGTGTCGCGATCGGCGCCGATCACGCCGGCTTCCTCCTCAAAGAACATCTGAAGCAGACGCTGCAGCGTTTGGGTCATGTCGTGGAGGATTTCGGCACAAACAACGAAACATCCGTCGACTACCCGCCGATCTGCATGGCGGTCGGGCAGGCGGTCGCCGCGGGACGCGCCGATCGTGGCATCGTGCTCGGCGGCAGCGGGCAAGGCGAGCAGATCGCGGCAAACAAGGTACGCGGCGTGCGCGCGGCGCTGTGCAACGACCTCTTCACCGCCAAGCTCTCTCGCGAACACAACGACGCGAACGTGCTCGCCATGGGCGGCCGGATCGTCGCGTTCGGCCTCGCGGACGAAATTCTCCACCTGTGGCTCTCGACACCCTTCGAAGGCGGACGCCACCAGCGCCGCATCGACCAGATCTCCGCGGCCGAAGCCGCACACTGAGGATTGATAGATGGCACCCGAAACGGCACGCGTCCCCCGATGGCGAACTCTCGCGGAAAGCGACCCTGACGTCGCCGCGGCCATCCGTCACGAAGTCCACCGCCAGAACGACGGGCTGGAACTCATCGCGTCGGAAAACTTCGTGAGCCGCGCGGTGCTCGAAGCCGCCGGCTCGGTGCTGACCAACAAGTACGCGGAAGGGTATCCCGGCAAGCGCTACTACGGCGGCTGCGAGTTTGTCGATGTCGTCGAGCGCGCCGCCATCGATCGCGCCAAGCAGCTTTTCGGCGCCGACCACGCCAACGTACAGCCGCACTCCGGCGCGCAAGCCAACATGTCGGTGTTCCTGACGCTGCTCAAGCCGGGCGACAAAGTCCTCGGCATGAACCTCGCGCACGGCGGACACCTCACGCACGGGCATCCGCTCAACTTCTCCGGCCAGCTCTACTCGGTCGTGCCGTACGGCGTCAGCCCGGACGATGAACGGATCGACTACAACGCGCTCGAAGCGCTGCTCGACGAGCACAAGCCGAAGATGGTGATCGTCGGCGCCAGCGCGTATCCACGCGTCATCGAGTTCGCGCGCATCCGCGCGGCGGCTGACCGCGTCGGCGCCAAAGTCTTCACCGACATGGCGCACATCGCCGGCCTCGTCGCGGGCGGCGTCCATCCCAGCCCGGTCCCGCACTCTGATTTCGTCTCGACCACGACGCACAAGACGCTTCGCGGTCCGCGCGGCGGCATGGTGCTCTGCCGCGAGCAGTACGCGAAGGATCTCGACCGCAGCGTGTTTCCCGGCGTGCAGGGGGGACCGCTCATGCACATCATCGCGGCAAAAGCAGTCTGCTTCAAAGAAGCGCTGGAGCCCTCCTTCAGCGACTACCAGAAGCAGATCGTCGCCAACGCGGCGCGGCTCGCGCGCGTGCTCACCGAGAGCGGATTCCGCCTCGTGAGCGGCGGCACCGACAATCACCTGATGCTCGTCGATGTCTTCTCGCGCGGCATCACTGGCAAGGTGGCGGAAGCGGCGCTCGGCAAAGCGGGCATCACGGTCAACAAGAACGCGATCCCCTTCGACAAGAATCCACCGATGACCGCCAGCGGCATCCGTGTCGGCACGCCTGCGATTACGTCACGCGGGATGCGCGAAGCGGACATGGACACCGTCGGCGAACTGATCGCGCGCGCGCTCAAAACGCCCGACGACGATGCGGCGCTCGGCATGGTGCGAGCGGAAGTTGAGCGGCTGTGCCGGAAGTTCCCTCTGTATCCCGACTCTCTGAGCTAACGGCTGATGTGTTTCGTCCCGGCGGAGCGCTCGCACGAGTGCTCCCCGGGTTCGAACCACGCGCCGGTCAGGCCGACATGGCCGGCCGCGTCGCGCGCCTGTTCGACAGTGGCGGCGTGCTGCTCGCCGAAGCAGGCACCGGCACAGGAAAAACGCTGGCCTATCTCGTCCCCGCCATCCTGAGCCGCCAGCGCGTCCTGGTGTCGACAGGCACGAAGAACCTGCAAGAACAGATCTTCTTCAAGGACATCCCGACGCTTCAGGCCGCGCTCGACGTGCCGTTCACGGCAACCTACATGAAAGGGCGCGCGAACTACCTGTGCCTGCATCGTCTCGATCAGTTAAACGAAGGACGCGGCGGCGCGGTTGTGCACGATGTGTTCCTGCCGATCATTCGCGAGTGGTCGACAACCACCGAAACCGGCGATCGCGCCGAGCTCGAGGATCTCCCCGAAGACCTGCCGTTCTGGAGCGAAGTCGCCGCCACCGCTGAAACCTGCCTCGGCAACGAGTGCCCGCGCTTCGACGACTGCTTCGTAACCCGGATGCGTCAACGCGCCGCCGCCTCGGACATCGTCATCGTCAACCACCATCTGCTCTGCGCGGACGCGGCGGTGCGCCAGAACGCCTACGGCGAGGTGATCCCGTCGTGCAGCCATGCCGTCGTGGATGAAGCGCACCAGCTCGAAGACATCGCCACGCAGTACTTCGGCTACTCCGTCAGCAACTATCGACTCGACGAGTACGCCCGCGACGTCGATCGATTCGCGCGCGCTGGCCGCATCGACGCCGAGCACGTGACCGAGATCGAGAAGGGGCTCGATCGCCTGCGCACACACGCGCGATCGTTTTTCAGCGAGCTGACGTTTGCTCATCGCGCAAATGACCGGGCGCGCGGCGAAGAGCGTGTGCGCGTGACTGAGGCATCGCTCGGCGCCACACGGGAAGCTGCGGCCTATCTGGCGGGCGCGCTCGATCTCGTCGAAGCGACGCTGGCGCTCCTGGCAAAGCCGGCGTCCGACGAGGAGCAGCCCGCGCCGAAAGAAGATCCCGCCACGCTCGCCAAACGCGCGGGCACCATCCGCGACGAACTTCGATTCCTGCTCCGCGCGTCCGATCCGGCGTACGTCTACTTCGTCGAGTTCCGCGGAAAAGGCGTCTTCTTCCGCGCGTCGCCTATCGACGTTTCGAACATCGTCAACGGCCTGCTCTTCGATCGGATGCACGCCACGGTGCTGACCTCCGCCACGCTGACCGTGGACGGAGGCTTCGAGTACATCCGCGGCCGGCTCGGCATCGCCGACGCCGACACCGTGCAGCTCCCCTCGGAGTTCAACTTCGAGCGTCAGGCGATTCTGTATTTGCCGACGCGGATGCCAGATCCACGATCGCCGGAATTCGGGAGCGCCGCCGGACGCGAGGTCGTCAACATCCTCAAGCGGACGCGCGGCCGCGCCTTCGTGCTGTTCACCAGCTACGCGACGCTGCGGGACGTGCAAGCGATTGCGGAGATGGCGCTCGACTACCCGATCTTCGTGCAGGGGACGGCGCCGCGCTCGCAACTGCTCACACAGTTTCGCGAAACGCCCAACAGCGTGTTGCTGGCAACGTCGAGCTTCTGGCAAGGCGTCGATGTCGTGGGCGACGCCCTGAGCTGCGTCATCGTCGACAAGCTGCCGTTTGCCTCGCCGGGCGACCCGATCACCTCCGCGCGTATCGACGCTGTCCGCGCGCGTGGCGGCGAGCCGTTTGCCGAATATCAGGTGCCGCTGGCGATCCTGACGCTGCAGCAAGGCCTGGGACGCCTCATCCGGCATCGCCAGGATCGCGGCGTGCTGGCCGTCCTCGACCCGCGACTCCGGAGCAAAGGCTACGGCAGGCGTTTCCTTGCCTCCATGCCGCCCGCCCCGATTGTCACTGACCTGAACGCCGTCGAAGCCTTCTTTTCAATCGTGTAAGATTACAGACACTCAAGAGTTTCGTTATTTTTCCTAGAGGAGGAACGTATGGTCCGCCGATATAGTGGCCGGCCGATGGGGCTCGTGGCATGTGCCGTTTTCGCAGTGCTGGCAATGGCGGTGCCGGCCATGGCGCAATCGACCGGCATGATCAAGGGCGTCGTCACCGACGATAAAAACCAACCGGTCGAAGGGGCCAAGGTCACCATCGAAATGGTCGGTGGCACGGCTCGCCGTTTTGAAAGCAAGACCGACAAGAAGGGCGAGTACGTCCAGATCGGTCTGCCGTCCGGCAACTACAACGTCCACGCCGAGAAAGACAAGCTCGGAACCGCACCGGCATCCACCGCTGTTCGCGCCAACACGCAGCAGACCGTGAACCTGACGCTCACGGCTGGCGCTGGCGCCGGCGCCGCCGATGCGCGCGCGAAGGCTGATGCACTCAAGAAGGTGTTCGAGGAGGGCGTCGCTCTCAGCAGCGCCGGCAAGCATCCTGAGGCGATCACCAAGTTCCAGGAAGCCGCGACGATGAGCGCGACCTGCTACGACTGCTACAACAACATCGGCTACAGCTACGCGCAGACGAAAGATTGGGAGAAAGCGGAAGCGGCGTACAAGAAGTCGATCGAGATCAAGGGCGACGACGCCGCGGCGTGGAACGGATTGGCCACGGTGTACCACGCCGAACGCAAGCTTGACCTCGCGGCCGAAGCCGCCAGCAAAGCCTCGCAACTCTCCAGCGTCCTCGGCGCGTCGGGCGGCGCGTCCGGCAACGCCGCCGCGCTCTACAACCAGGCGGTCATCCTGTTCAACCAAGGCAAGACGACCGATGCGAAGCCGTTACTCGAACAGGCGGTCGCCGCCGATCCGAGCAACGCCGATGCGCACTACCTGCTCGGCATGACGCTCGTCGGCATCGACCCGACGAAAGCGGTGCCCGAGTTCGAGGCGTTCCTCAAGCTCTCGCCGAACGGTCCAGCCGACAAGGTGAAGACCGCGAACGACGTCATCGCCGCGTTCAAGAAGTAAGGTTCCGTGCTCGACCCCGTCGTGCTCTCCGCCCGTCTGAGCGGCATCCGCGAACGTCTCGCGGACGCGGCCAGGCGGGCGAGACGCGACCCCGCCTCGGTTCGCCTCGTCGCTGTCTCCAAAACATTTCCCATCGATGCCGTTCGCGCGTGCGCCGCACTCGGCCAGTGCGACTTCGGCGAAAACAAAGTCCAGGAAGGGCTCGCCAAGTCCGAGGCCACGGCGGATCTCTCGCTCCGCTGGCATTTCATCGGGCACCTGCAGTCGAACAAAGCGAAGAAGGCCGTCGCCTTCGACACCATTCACTCGATCGACAGCGAAGCGCTCTTAATCAAAATCGACGAAGCGGCACACGCCGCGGGACGCACGGTCGACGTGCTACTGCAAGTCGATCTCGCTGGCGAGGCGACGAAGTTCGGCGCGACACCCGATCAGCTTGCACGGCTCGTCGACACGGCAAACCGGTGTACGGCGGCGCAACTCGTTGGCCTGATGACGCTGCCGCCGGCCGTTGACGATCCGGAAGCGGCGCGACCGTATTTCGCCACGCTCCGCGAGATCGCCGAACGGCTGACGCCGCGCGCGCGACACGCGGCGATGTTGCGCGAGCTGTCGATGGGCATGAGCCACGATTTTGGCGTCGCGATCGAGGAAGGCGCGACGCTAGTCCGCGTCGGGTCGGCGATCTTCGGCGAGCGGGAGTATCACGCGTGATGATCCGGGAGACGGCCACCGGCATTGAGCTTCTGGTCCGCGTCATCCCGCGCGCCAAACGGACCGAGGCCTCGGGCGAACGTGACGGCCATCTCCTGATCCGTCTCTCCGCGCCGCCGGTCGATGGCGCCGCCAACGAGGCGCTCATCGAATTTCTCAGCCGCCAGTTGGGGTGTCCAAAGCGCGCGATTCGTCTTACCAGCGGCGACACGAACCGGACGAAGCGGCTGACGATTGACGGCGTGTCCGCATCAACCGCCGCACGCGCGCTGTCGGCCACATAAGACGCGACCTGTCAGCGCACGAGTCAGCGCGGCGGGACTTCCGTTGATGTGGGGGCCAGCGCGTCGACGTCCCACATAAACGCCCACGGATATCGGTAGGCCGGCACAACCTCGATCGCTTTGGTGTACACGCCGTGGACGATCACACGACCGTCCGCGCGGCGGATCTCGATGGCCTCGATGTCTTGCGGGATGTCGTACTCGTCAGCGATCTCGCCGATCCTGAAGCGAAGTTCCTCGTTACCCCGCGCTCTAGATGTGGCCGCGACGCGCACCGCGTCTCTGAACTTGATGTACGAGAGGTATTCGTGACCGACACGATAGATCGTGTTGGCGATGAGCGCCGCGATGGCCAGCTTGAGCAACAGCTTCATGCGTCATCTCCCATCGGCTCCCGCCACGCGGGTTAACGGATCTGTTGCAGCATCCGATCCCAGCGCGTGCGCGTGAAGAAGTGCGCGAACACCGACCCGAGCCCGCGCAACGTCTCGCCAGCCGTCTCTTCCTGATAGTCCTCGCGATCCGATTCAAAGGACCAGTAGATGACGAGCGCTTTTCCCTTCACGTAGTCGCGCCGGAGAAATCCCCAGTAGCGGCTGTCCTGCGAGTTGTCGCGATTGTCGCCCATCGCGAAATACTGATCGGGCGGCACCGTCACCGGGCCGTAGTTCTCGCGGACGTCGAGCGAGGTGATCTCGTGCTCATTGCCGCTGTGCGGCGGCTCCAGAAAGTGCACGTACGGTTCATCGAGCGGCGTGCCGTTGATGTAGATCTTCTTCTGCCGAAGCTCCAGCGTGTCGCCGGGCAGGCCAATCACCCGCTTGATGAAATCGCGCTCAGGATCTTCGGGGTACTTGAACACGATCACGTCGCCGCGCTTGATCGTCGCCATCGGCAAGAGCATCCGCTCGAGACCGGTCGCCGAGGGACCGAAGATGAACTTGTTCACGAGCAGGTGATCGCCGATGAGGAGGTTGTTCTCCATCGATCCGGTCGGGATCTTGAACGCCTGCACGACGAACGTCCGGATGAAGAGCGCGAGGATGACGGCGATGACGATTGATTCGAAATATTCGCGGATCGTCGACTTCGCGAACGGCGTCTCTCCGGTCATTCGGTATCCGTCCCCATCTTGAGCACCGCGAGAAACGCTTCCTGCGGAATCTCCACCTTGCCAACCCGCTTCATGCGCTTCTTGCCTTCTTTCTGTTTCTCGAGCAACTTGCGCTTGCGCGAGATGTCGCCGCCATAACACTTGGCGAGGACGTTCTTGCGCAGCGCCTTCACCGATTCCCTGGCGATGATGCGTCCACCGATCGCCGCCTGAATCGCCACCTCGAACATCTGACGCGGAATCAGCTCGCGCATCTTCGCGGCCAGCGCGCGGCCGCGTTCGTACGCCATATCCCGGTGCACGATGATCGACAAGGCGTCGACCGGATCGCCGTTAACCAGAATGTCGAGCTTCACCAACGCCGAGGGCCAGTACCCGGTGACATGGTAATCGAGCGAGGCATATCCGCGCGAGACGGTCTTGAGCTTGTCGTAGAAATCGAGCACCACTTCGTTGAACGGCAACTCGTAGGTGACGAGGACGCGCTCCGTCGTGAGGTACTCGAGCGATTTCTGAATCCCGCGCTTGTCCTGACAGAGCTGGAGAATGCTCCCGACATACTCGGACGGCGTCAGCATCATCGCCGTAATGACCGGCTCTTCGATTTTCGCGATGCGTCCGGTATCGGGCAACTTCGCCGGGCTATCGATCTCTTCCACCACGCCGTCGGTCGTCGTCACCCGATACAACACCCCTGGCGCCGTCGTCACCAGGTCCATGTTGAATTCGCGTTCGAGCCGCTCCTGCACGATCTCCATGTGCAGCAGACCGAGGAAACCGCAGCGGAAACCGAACCCGAGCGCCGCCGAGGTTTCCGGCTCGTAGAAGAACGATGCGTCGTTCAGCCGCAGCTTCTCGAGCGCGTCACGCAGTTCCGGATACTGATGCCCTTCGACCGGATACAGACCGGCAAAGACCATCGGCTTCAATTCCTTGAAACCCGGAAATGGCTCCGACGTCGGACGCGCCGTTTCAGTGATGGTGTCGCCGATCTTCGCGTCGCTCACCTTCTTCACGTTGGCGACGAGATAGCCGACTTCGCCGACGCCCAGTTCTTCGACCGGCACCGCCTTCGGCGTGAAGATGCCGAGCTGTTCGGCGTCGTAATCCTGCTTCTCCGCCATGAAGCGGATCCGCATCCCCTTCCGAATCACGCCGTCGATCACGCGAATGACGATGACCACGCCGCGATAGGCGTCGTACCAGGAATCGAAGATCAACGCCTTGAGCGGCGCGTCCGAACGGCCGGCCGGCGACGGCAACCGATCGACAATCGCTTCGAGAATTTCAGGAACGCCGGTCCCCTGCTTGGCGCTGGCTAAAATCGCCGACTTGCCGTCGAGACCGATGATGTCGTGAATCTGCCGGCGCGCCTCCTCGGGCTCGGCGCTCGGCAGATCGATCTTGTTGATGACGGGGATGATTTCGAGATCGTTCTCGACCGCGAGATACGCGTTCGCCAGCGTCTGCGCTTCGACGCCTTGCGACGCGTCCACGAGCAGCAACGCCCCTTCGCACGCCGCCAGCGAACGGGTGACCTCGTACGAAAAATCGACGTGCCCCGGCGTGTCGATGAGATTGAGAACGTAGAATTCGCCGTTCGGCCGCTTGTAGTGCAGCCGCACCGGATGCGCCTTGATCGTGATGCCGCGCTCGCGCTCGAGGTCCATCGCATCGAGCACCTGCGATTCCATCTCGCGCGCCTGCAGCGCCCCGGTGAACTCGAGAAATCGATCCGCGAGCGTCGACTTCCCGTGATCGATGTGGGCGATGACTGAAAAATTTCGGATGTGTGTCGGGTCCACGGTCAGCTAGAGACGACGTCAGCGAGATTCGAGCGGGACATACCGCTGCGGATAGACAGGGCCGACGTACTCGGCGCGCGGACGAATGAGACGATTGTTCGCGTACTGCTCGAGCACGTGCGCGGTCCAGCCCGACATGCGGCTGACGGCAAAGATCGGCGTGAAGAGATCGGTCGCGATGCCGAGCGCGTGATACGTCGATGCCGAGTAAAAATCGACGTTCGGATTGAGCTTCTTCTCCGCCTTGACCAGCGCCTCGATGCGCTCTGACATCTCGTACCAGATCGGCATCCCGGCGCGCTGGCAGAGATCCTTCGACATCTGCCGCAGGTGCGTCGCGCGTGGATCTTCCGTGTGGTACACGCGGTGACCGAAGCCGGGAATCTTTTCCTTCCGCGCGAGTTTCGCGCGCACGACGTCTTCGGCGCGCTCGACCGGCGCATCCGCGCCGATATCGAGCAGCATCTTCATCACTTCGGCGTTCGCGCCACCGTGCAGCGGACCTTTGAGCGCGCCAATCGCGCCGACGACCGCCGAGTGGATGTCGGTGAGCGTGGCCGCCGCGACACGCGCCGCGAACGTCGACGCGTTCAGCTCGTGATCGGCGTGCAAAATGAGCGCGACGTCAAACGCGCGCGTCGCCAGACCGCCCGGCCGCTCGCCCGTGAGCATGTAGAGGAAATTCGCGGCGTAGCCGAGCACCGGGTCCGGCGCCACGACCCCTTGCCCTTTGGCAAGCCGCCCCATCACCGCCACCAAGGTCCCAATCTGCGCGGTGAGCCGGACCGCTTTGCGATAGTTCGCCTGCGGCGATTTATCGTTCGCGTCCGGATCGAAGTGCGACAGCACCGACGTGAGCGTCCGGAGCGTGTCCATGCCGTCCGACGGCGGAAGCGTCCGCATCACGCGGATGACGCCTTCCGGCAGATGACGGCCGGCCGCAAACTGCGATTGCAGATCGCCCAGCTCCGCGCGGGTCGGTAATCGCCGGTGCCACAGCAGGTAGCAGACCTCCTCGAACGTCGCGTGACGCGCAAGCTCGTGGATGTCGTAGCCGCAGTAGGCGAGCACGCCGCGATCGCCATCGAGATAGCAGATGGCCGACGAGGTCGCGACGGTATCTTCGAGTCCGGCTTTCGGCGTGTCGGTGGTAGCCATGCCCTCGGCTTACTTCGCGATCTGCGTGTTCAACACCGGCTCTGGATCGCCGGCATACTGCTGCACGATCGAGAGCAGCCCGGTGTAGAGAAAGCCGACCTGAAACAGCACCAGAAACGGCACGGTCCCGTAAATCTGGTTGGCGAGCGCGTAGAACACCGTCGCGGTGAAGTAGAGGCCGAGCGCCAGCTCGATCATCGGCTGCACCGCCACCGACTGGCGGTACTTCTTGCCGACCCATTCGTCGGCGTCCTGCTCGACGCGATACTTCGGCGTGCGGACGAACTCGGTGTGCTTGTTGAACATCGCCTCGAACACCGCGCGCGTGTTGTTAATCGCGAGACCAATCCCGATCGACATCAGGAACGGCAGGTATTTGATGCGCGTGCGCCAATCGCGGTGGATTTCCCGCTGGCACACCAGGTAGAAGTTGCAGACCGAAAACGTCGCCGCGAAAAAAAGCGGGATGTCGATGAGCATCATCTCGTACCAGCCCATGTTGTAGCGGATCACCATGGACGGGAACATCAGCACCGACAGCACGCACATCAACGGGTAGTTGAAGTTCGCCGTGAGGTGGAAGAACGCTTCGGCCTTCACGCTGAACGGCACCTTGGCGCGGAGAATCTGCGGCAGGAGCTTGCGGCAGGTCTGAATCGACCCCTTCGCCCAGCGGTGCTGCTGCGACTTGAAGGCGTTCATCTCGACCGGCACTTCCGCCGGCGCAATCACATCGGGGACGAAGACGAAACGCCAGCCGCGCAACTGCGCGCGGTAGCTGAGGTCGAGATCCTCGGTCAGCGTATCGTGCTGCCAGCCGCCGGCGTCACGAATCGCGGCCAGCCGCCAGACGCCCGCCGTCCCGTTGAAGTTGAAGAAGTGTCCGGCGCGGTTCCGGCCGCCGTGCTCCAGCACGAAATGCCCGTCGAGGAGAATCGACTGGATCTTCGTGAGCAGCGAGTAGTCCTGGTTGATGTGCCCCCAGCGCGCCTGCACCATCGCGACCTTGGCGTCGGCAAAGTGCGGCATCAGCTGGGTGAGGAAATCGGCGCCCGGCAGGAAGTCGGCGTCGAAGATCGCCACAAACTCGCCACGGGCGCTTGCGAGCCCCGCTTCGAGCGCGCCAGCCTTGAAGCCGGTGCGGTCGGTCCGGTGGAAATACTTGATGTCGATGCCTTCGGCGGCATACCGCCGTACCGCGCGCTCGGCGATGTTCGTCGTCTCGTCGGTCGAGTCGTCGAGCACCTGAATTTCGAGCAGGTCGCGCGGGTATTCAATGTCGCACACCGCGGCAATGAGCCGGTCGGCGACATACATCTCGTTGTACAGGGGAAGCTGGATGGTGACCACCGGCATCGGCGACAACGGCGGACCCGCTTTGGGCTGCCGATCCCGGTTCTTCATGTACAAGTAGACCAGGTAGTACCGGTGCCACCCGTAAACCGCGAGAACGATTAAAACGAAGAAGTAAGAGGCGAGCGTAAGAGTTTCAGCAAGCGTCATTTAGCGTAATCGATTAATATTAGCGGCCGATCCCGCTACAGGTCAACAAAACCGCCCGTTTCTGGCCGCTCATGACACCGTCTGAACTCACCACGCTCCTCACTCGCGTCGCCGCCGGCACGCTTGCGCCCGCCGACGCCGAACGCGCCCTGCTTGGCACGCTGCGCGATGCGCCGTTTGAAAACCTCGGCTTCGCCCGGGTCGACCACCATCGGGCCTTCCGCCAAGGGTTTCCCGAAGTCATCCTCGGCCTCGGAAAAACGCCCGGCCAAATCGCCACGATCGCCGCCGGGATCGTGGCGCGCGGCTCCACGCTGCTCGTTACCCGCGCGTCCGCCGACGCCTTCGACGCGGTGAAACGCGTGGTGCCAGACGCGCAATTCCATCCCGACGCCAGAATCATCGCGTTCAAACAGCAAGACGTCTCCCCGGGCAAAGGACAGATTCTCGTCATCGCCGCCGGGACGTCCGACCTGCCGGTCGCGGAAGAAGCCTGCCGTACCGCGGAGTTGATGGGGAACGACGTCGAGCGGCTCTACGATGTCGGCGTCGCCGGGCTGCACCGCCTCCTC
Source organism: Acidobacteriaceae bacterium (assembly GCA_031274845.1). Taxonomy (GTDB): domain Bacteria; phylum Acidobacteriota; class Vicinamibacteria; order Vicinamibacterales; family CAVVIG01; genus CADEEX01. The sequence goes on along the minus strand of JAISPN010000015.1, from coordinate 2,749 downwards.
GGCGAACGGCATCGCCTCGAACAGGCGCGCGTCATCATCGTCGTCGCCGGCATGGAAGGCGCGCTCCCCAGCGTCGTCGCCGGCCTCGTCGCCGTGCCGGTGATTGCCGTCCCGACCTCGATCGGCTACGGCGCCAGCTTCGGCGGCATCGCCGCGCTCCTCGGCATGCTGACCAGTTGCGCCTCCGGCGTCTCAGTGGTGAACATCGACAACGGCTTCGGCGCCGCCAACATCGCCAGCCTCATCAACCATTTGTAGCCATCCGGCCGTCTGGCCGTTGACGAATCCGTGGATTTCACGCGGCACCTCGCCCACCCCCAGTCAGCGCCCTCAATCGCTTCATGACCAGATCCCCAGATGGGACAGCCAGATTATTTAATAGCATATAGCCTATGGTAAACTGCTTGATCAATAGGATATAGGCAATGAAAAAGGCTCGCGTCGCTGCACACTCCAGGTCTCGTCTCGACGAACGTCTCGGCCAGTTCGGGGCAACCACGCGCTACCACCCGCCCGCCAGGGGTTGGATCAAAGCCATCCGCGAAGCCCTCGGCATGAGCACGGCCCAACTGGCCCAGCGGATGGGTGTGCGTCAACCGACGCTCGTTGGTCTCGAACGCTCGGAAGAAAGGGGGAGCATCTCGTTGACCACACTGCAGCGCGCTGCCCTCGCTCTCGACTGCACGCTCGTCTACGCGCTCATTCCGAATACGCCACTCGACACGACGGTCCGAGCACGCGCGCGCACATGGCTTCGGCGACACCGTCAACCCGTGGCGCACACGATGCTGCTGGAAGATCAACAGGCAGACGACCACATCACCGACGCACAGATCGACGACCTCCTCCGCGACACCAACCCCCACGTATTCTGGGAGTGACACGCGGGGTGACCGACCTCTTCGAAGAGCCGGACGCGGCCACACCGCTCACCCCTGACGAACGGAAGGGGCTCATCCCCTCTGATATCGCCTATCGACGTGAGTTGAATACCGCCGAGCAGGCCAACATCGAACGCGCGCACATGTGGACACTCGCCCGCAGCCGCAACGTCCTGACGGAAACCTTCGTGAAGGATCTGCATCGCCGCATGTTTGGCGACGTCTGGCGATGGGCCGGCACCTTCAGGACGAGCGCGCGCAACCTCGGGATCGCGTACTACGAGATTCCAATCGCGCTGAGGCACCTGCTCGCCGACGCCAACGCCTGGATCGCGCACCAGGCGTACACCCCTGACGAAATCGCCGTTCGTGTACACCACCGCCTCGTCCAGATTCATCCGTTCCCAAACGGGAACGGCCGGCATGCGCGACTAATGGCCGATCTGCTGGTGATGCAACTGGGGGGCGAACGCTTCACATGGGGCCGCGTCACACTGCAAGACGCAGGCGAGGTACGCCGACGCTATATCGACGCGCTCCAGGCGGCGGACCAGCATGACCTCGTGGCGCTGCTCGCCTTCGCACGGTCGTAGATGATTGGGAGCCGAAGCTTCGAGCGTGAATATGTGGCGGCGTGAAGCACTCCGAATCATCAATGACCAGACGGCCAGATGATTAACTCGCCAGCGCGACACAGATCGATGAAGCTGTCGAAGCCGAAGGCGTTGGCCAGTTTCGTCAACGTGTCCCACCGCGTGCTGTGCCCGTCTTCGATCGCGGCCACCACCGCCAGCGTCAGCCCCGCCTTCGCCGCGAGCTCCTCTTGCGTCCAGCGGGCGGCAAGCCTGTAGGAACAGATCAACACCGCAAGCTCGCTGTGCGGCCCAGGCGATCTGCTCATCTTGTCATCTGGCGATCTGGTCATGGGGTCACCTGTCTTTCACCTGGTTATTTCATCTGGTCACTAGCTCGATCCGGTCATCTGGTCATTGAACGATTGGGGCGACAGCTTCGAGGGTGGGTTCGTTGCCGCTTGAAATGCCCCATCCGTCAATGACCAGATGATCGAGTTACCAATTGAGGCGCAGGCCGCCGCTCCCCGTGATCGCATGGCGCACGTCACCAACCGAGGTCTGATAACTGACGGCGCCGTAAAGCGTGAGCGGTCCGCCGAGGCGAACGTCGCCGCCGCCGCCGACATCGAACCAGCTATTGCCGTAGGTTGCGCGGATGGAGGTGGCGTCGATCTGAATCGCGCTCGCTCCCGACAGGTCCTTCCACACGCTCGCCCTCGCCCACGTCGTCGCGCGCGGTTGCCGCGGTGTCGTCGCGCCCCACGTCCGCGAGAGACGCGCGCCGAGGCGGCCGGTCCACGAGGTCGCATTGTCGAAGGCAACGGTCGTCAGCGCATCGGTCAGCGGATTGAACGACAAGCGCTGCACCAGCACCTGCACCTGCGGCTCGACGAGCGTCCGCGCCGTGAGCGCCACCGGATAGCCCCCTTCGAGCGACGCCGCGACGTTTACGCCGGTCGTCGTTGACGACATCCGCGGCGACGTCACCTTCGCGTTAATCCCGCTGCGCTGCACGAGGCCATCGAGATACCAGCCGCTCTCGCCGAAGTGCGTCCAGGTCGCGCCGAACGTCTTCATGTCGAGCGTCACGCCGCCCGCCGGATTCCCCGCATCCGACGTGACGGTTGACGACACGCTGCCCGCGCTGCCCAAGACGCCCACGAGATCGCGCGCTCCGTTGTCGTGCTCGCGGCGGTAGAGATCGACGCCGCCCTGAATCGCATACAGGTGGTAATCGAACGCGGGGCCGTTCGCTTGCAAGCCGCCGCCATCCCACGCGCCGCGCAGACCAAT
>JAISPN010000220.1 GCA_031274845.1 Acidobacteriaceae bacterium | reverse complement strand
CGGGGGGCAACCTGTCGCGGGTGACGATTTTCGCGCTCGGCATCATGCCGTATATCAGCGCGTCGATCATCCTGCAGTTGCTGACGGTCGTCTGGCCGTATCTCGAGAAGCTGTCGAAGGAAGGCGAACTCGGCCGGCGCAAGATCACGCAGTACACGCGCTACGGCACGATCTTCCTGAGCGTCGTGCAGGCGCTGGGCATTGCGATCTTCCTCGAACGTCAGACCAACATCACGGGCGGGTTGCCGCTCGTCTACAACCCGGGCATAGCCTTCCGGTTGCTGACGGTGCTGACGCTCACGACCGGGACGTGCTTTGTGATGTGGCTTGGTGAGCAGATCACCGAGCGCGGCATCGGCAACGGTATGTCGCTCCTCATCTACTCGGGCATCGTCGTCGGATTTCCGAGAGCGATCATCCAGACGATCGATCAGATCCGCACCGGACAGCTCGGGCTCTTCTCGATGCTGATCCTCGTCGTGGTGATGGCGGTCGTCGTGGCGGCCATTATCTTCGTCGAGCGCGGGCATCGCCGCGTGACGGTGCAGTACGCCAAGCGGATGGTCGGCCGGCGGATGTACGGCGGGTCGAGCACGCACATTCCGCTCAAGGTGAACACGGGCGGCGTCATTCCGGTCATCTTCGCCTCGTCGATTCTGGCGTTCCCGGCGACGATTGCCAGCATGTGGCAGGGCAACAAGTGGGCGGATGCGATCGCGAGCCAGATCGGGCTCGGGATGCCGCTCTACAACTTGCTGTTTGTCGCCGGCATCATTTTCTTCGCCTACTTCTACACCGCCATCATCTTCAACCCTGACGATGTGGCGGAGAACATGCGGAAGTACGGCGGGTTCATTCCCGGGATTCGTCCCGGCAAGCGGACCGCGGAGTATATCGACACGATCCTGACGCGCATCACGCTCGCGGGCGCGATCTATCTGGCGATTATCGCCATCATTCCGCAGTTCCTGCTGAGCGGGTTCCGTGTCGCGCCGATTCCCTTCATCGGCGAATGGCTCGACACCAACCTGCCGCGTTTCATCACGCAAGGCATGGGCGTGCTGTTTTACTTCGGCGGCACCTCGCTGCTGATTGTCGTCGGCGTGGCGATGGATACCGTGAATCAAATCGAGAGTCAGCTGATCATGCGGCACTACGACGGGTTCATGAAGAAGACCCGGATTCGTAGCCGCAGAGCGTAGGCGCTCGAGGCGATGGGATTGCATTTGATCGTGCTGGGCCCTCCGGGCGCCGGCAAGGGAACTCAGGCTGAGCGCTTTGCGCGCGAGCGGGGGCTCCCGAAGATCTCGACCGGCGACATGCTGCGGGAAGCGGTCAAGGCGCAGACGGAAATTGGCCTTCGGGCCAAGGCGATCATGGATCGCGGCGATCTCGTGAGCGACGAGGTGATCATCGATATCGTCAAGGAACGTCTCGACCGCGCGGATGTGCGGAAGGGGTTCATCCTCGACGGCTTTCCGCGCACCGTGGCGCAGGCCGAGGCGCTCGATCGGCTGATGGAAGGGCGCGACCCGCTGGTGGTGATTGACATCGTCGTGCCGGAAACCGAACTGGTGCGACGGCTCACCTCGCGCGTCGTCTGCAACGACTGCGGACGGAATGCCGAAGGGGTCGATCCGAACGATATCGGGATCGTGGCCTGCCGGTTTTGCGGAGGGCAGTTGAAGCAGCGGAGCGACGACAATGAGACGGTGATTCTTGAACGGCTCATGGTCTATCACCGCGACACGCAGCCGCTGGTGGAGTATTACCGGCCGCGTTCGACGTTTCGGGCGGTCGATGGGTCGCAGCCGCCGCATCGTGTCGCCGCGGCGCTGAACGCGGCGATTGAATCGGCGCGTCAGGCGGGTGGCGCGGGTGGAAGTGGAGTCGTCCGGTGATTGTCTGCCGGTCGCACGCGGAACTCGAACGGATGCGCGCCGCGGGGCGTCTCGTTGGCGAGGTGTTGACGGCGCTCTCGGCGAAAGTCGCCGTGGGTGTGAGCACGGCGGATCTTGATGCGGTGGCGGAGCAGTTGATTCGCGCCGCGGGGGCGACGCCGGCGTTCAAGGGATACAACGGGTATCCGGCGACGATCTGCGCGTCCATCAACGACGAGGTGATTCACGGCATCCCGTCGAAGGCGCGCGTGCTCAAGGCGGGCGACATCATCTCGATTGATGTCGGCGCCGAGCTGGACGGGTATTTTGGCGACAGCGCGATCACGCTGCCGGTGGGTGAGGTCTCGGACGAGGCCGCGCGTCTGCTGCGTGTGACCGAGGAGTCGCTCGGGAAGGCAATCGAGGTGGTACGGCCGGGCGGCCGGATCTCCGACATCGGGCACGCGGTGCAAACGCATGTCGAGGCGGCGGGGTTTTCGGTGGTGCGTGAGTTCGTCGGACACGGGATTGGACAGCGGATGCACGAAGAACCGCAGATCCCGAACTACGGTGAACCGGGACGCGGCCCGCGCCTGGCGGAAGGCATGGTGCTCGCGATCGAGCCGATGGTGAACGCCGGGAAGCCGGCGGTGAAGGTGTTGTCGGACGGCTGGACCGCGGTGACGCGCGACCGGAGTCTGGCGGCGCACTTCGAGCACACGGTCGCGGTCACGGCGGATGGCGCATGGATTCTGACGGCCCGGGAACAACCGGTGGCCGCCGGGCGCTGACCGGCACCGTCGTCGAGCAGTTGCCGCACGCGCTCTACACAGTGCGGCTCGACGGGGGCGCGACGGTGACGGCGCACATTGCGGACCGGCCGGATCGGAACTTTGTCCGGGTGCTGGTGGGTGACAGCGTAGAGCTGGAGCTCTCGCCGGTCGATCGAGGGCGCGGGCGGATTGTGGCGCGAGCGAGATAGCAGCGAGCGACAGCGAGGGTTGACGATGAAAGTACGAGCATCAGTGAAGAGAATCTGCGACAAGTGCAAGATTGTCCGCCGCCGTGGGGTGGTCCGGGTGATCTGCGCGAACCAGAAACACAAGCAGCGTCAGGGGTAAGGACTAGAGATGGCACGCATTGCTGGCATCGACCTCCCGCGTACCAAGCGGGTTGAAATCGGACTGACCTACATCTTCGGGATTGGGCGCGTTCGCTCGAACACGATCCTGAAAGAAGCAGGGGTCAGCCCGGACATCCGCATCAAGGATCTCTCGGAAGACGACGTGCGCAAGATCAGCCGCGTCATCGAAGAGCAGGGCGGCGTTGAAGGCGATCTTCGCAAGGAGATCTCGATGAACATCAAGCGGCTGATGGAAATCGGCTGCTATCGCGGGATACGTCATCGCCGCAACCTGCCGGTCCACGGCCAGCGCACGCGCACCAACGCGCGCACGCGGAAGGGTCCGCGCAAGGGCGCGATCGCGAAGAAGAAGACGGTGTAGGTAGAACAACATGGCAAAGACTGAAGCGGCAGAAGGCGCCACCCCCGAAAAGAAGGACGGCGCGGGCAAGCGCAAGAAGACCTTCAAGAAGCGTGGGGAGAAGCGTGTCGTTCACCACGGCTTGGCGCACATCCATGCGTCGTTCAACAACACCACGGTGACGATTACCGACACGGAAGGCGCGGTGGTGGCGTGGTCGAGCGCCGGTGGCATCGGCTTCAAGGGATCGCGCAAAGGGACGCCGTTCGCGGCGACGCAAGCGGCCTTGAACGCCGGCAACGGCGCGAAGGCGGTCGGCATGCGGTCGCTCGATGTCCGCGTCAAGGGCCCCGGGTCGGGCCGCGAGTCGGCGATTCGTGCGCTGCAGACGGTGGGACTCGAAGTGAAGTCGATTCGCGATGTCACGCCGATTCCGCACAATGGCTGCCGGCCGTCGAAGCGGCGTCGCGTCTGACCCGATAACTACGATTCGAGGAATTTCTGAATGGCTCGTTACATTGGACCCGTCTGCCGTCTCTGCCGCCGCGAGGCAATGAAGCTCTTCTTGAAGGGCGAGCGTTGCTATACCGAGAAGTGCGCGATTGAAAAGCGCAACTTCCCGCCGGGGCAGCACGGAAAGACGCGGAAGGCGAAGCTCTCCGGCTACGGCTTGCAACTGCGCGAAAAGCAGAAGGTCAAACGTATCTACGGCGTGCTCGAAGATCAGTTCCGCCGCTACTTTGAGTCGGCGGAGCGGACGCGCGGCATCACCGGCGAAACGTTGCTCCAGTTGCTCGAGCGTCGTCTCGACAACGTGATCTACCGCATGGGGCTCTCGACCTCGCGTTCGCAGGCGCGGCAACTGGTGCGCCACGGACATTTCCTGGTGAACGGCAAGAAGGTCGACATCCCGTCGTTCTCCGTGCGTCAGGGCGATGTCATCACCGTCCTCGGCCGCAGCCAGAAGAACACGACAATCGAGCACGCGATGGAAGAAGTGAAGGGACGCGGCATCCCCGAGTGGCTCTCCTTCGACGCCTCGTCGACGACCGGCCGCATCGTCTCGATGCCGACACGAGAGCAGATCAACCTGCCCGTGCAGGAACAGTTGATCGTCGAGTTGTATTCGAAGTAATCGCGCGGAATGGGCCTAACGGCCCACGCTACCCGCCGGCCCGCAGCCTTGAACAGACCTGCGGCGAGAGGCCGGCGGTCACTTGCAGGTCTGGAGGCCCGTCTGCGGGCCCGTCAGCGAAAGGACGTACACGATGCTCTGGAAAGGTTTTCAGCGACCGAAGCGTCTCGAATTCGAGCGCGAAACGCTCACCGATCGGTTTGGCCGTTTTTACGCGCAGCCGTTCGAGCGCGGGTTTGGCACGACGATTGGCAACTCGCTCCGTCGCGTCCTGCTCTCGTCGATTGAAGGCGCGGCCATTACCGCGGTGAAGATTGACGGCGTGCTCCACGAGTTTTCGCCCATCCCCGGCGTCGTCGAGGATGCGACCGACATCATCCTCAACCTGAAGCAGATTGCGCTCAAGCTCCACACCGACTCGACCAAGACGCTGGTGATTCGCGTCGACAAGGCGGGCGCGGTGACGGCGCGCGACATTCAGGCGGACGCCGATGTCGAAATCCTCGATCCCGATGCGCACATCGCGACGGTCTCCGAGGGTGGCAAGCTGCACATGGAAATGCGGATGAAGCGTGGCCGTGGCTACGTGGCCGCCGACAAGAACTTCGACGAGGATCTCGGCATCGGCTGGATTCCGATCGATTCCGTCCACTCGCCGATCAAGAAGGTGAACTATCTGGTCGAAGCGGCGCGTCTTGGACAGACGACCGACTACGACAAGCTGACGGTGGATGTCTGGACCAACGGCGCGGTCACGCCCCGCGACGCCGTGTCGCTGTCGGCGAAGCTCATTCGCGATCATCTGAACATCTTCATCAACCTCGAAGAAGGGGCGGAGCCGCAATCGGAGTTCGCCGGCGAGGCGCCGAGAAGCGGCGCCGGCAACGAGAACCTCGACAAATCCGTCGAGGAGCTTGAGCTGTCGGTCCGGTCGTACAACTGCCTGAAGAACGCGAACATCCGCACCATTCGCGAACTGGTGGCCAAGACCGAAGCCGAGATGCTCAAGACGAAGAACTTCGGGCGCAAGAGCCTGAACGAAATCAAAGAGATCCTGCACACCATGGGATTGAGCCTCGGCATGCGTGTCGACCAGTCCGCGGGACAGGACTAGGCAGTTATCAGCCATGAGACACCGAGTTGCACACCGAAAACTGGGACGCGTCACCGAGCATCGCATGTCGATGCTGCGGAATCAGGCGACGTCGCTCCTTCGCTACGAACATCTGACGACGACGATTCCGCGCGCGAAAGAAGTGCGTCCCTTCGTCGAACGTCTCATCACGATCGCCAAGCGCGGGATTGCCGATGGTCCGACCGGGATCAAGGCGCTCAACGCCCGGCGTCTCGTGATGCAGGACCTGCAGGATCGCGAGGTCGTCGGCAAGCTGTTCAGCACGCTGGCGCCGCGATTCCAGGATCGCGCGGGCGGCTACACGCGCATTCTGCGCGTCGGCTACCGCCGCGGCGACTCCGCGGAAGTGGCGCAGATGGAACTCGTCGGCAGCGAGTTCAATCCGCGCGCGCAAGCCGAAGCCGATGCCGCCAAGGCGGACGCCACGCCGGCCAAGACCAAGGGTGTCGGTGGACGCCTGAAAGCCGCCGCCGACCGCATCCGTGGCGGCAAGAAGGAAGGCAAGGACGCCTCGGCCACGAAGAAGGCGACCAAGCCCGCCAAGGGCGCCGCCAGAAAGACCACGACCCCGCGCAAGGCCGGCGGATCGTAACCAGAACGCTCTCGAAGAGAGACGACACACAAAAGCCCCGGAGGCGTGACCGCCTGCCGGGGCTTTTTTCATCTGGTCATGAATCAAGACGAAATGGCTCCCTTCCCAAAATAATCAATGACACAACGGCCAGATGAAATCGTTTTACAATCCGCGGCGTCTTGGGACGGAGGAGTGGCATGACGCGGAGGAACGGCAGGAACCGGGCGGTCGGTGTTGGCGCGGGGTTGGGGCTGATGCTGGCGGCCGTTGCCGTTCCGGCAGTGGCGGCCGCGCCCGTCATCGACAACGAGCGGGTCACGGTCTGGGACGTGACGCTGGCAAATGGCGACTCCGCTCCGCCGACCTCGCGCGACCTCGACACCGTGATCATGTTTCTCGAAGGGGGGACGATTCGCACCGTCGTCAAGGGGAAGACCACGACGGCCACGCACGCCTTCGGCGACGCGGTGTTCGTGCCTGCCGGCTCAGACGCCGTTGATACCCTGATCTCTGCCGGCCACGCGCACGAGGTCGTCATTGCCCTGAAACCGCACGCGGTGCCATCGGCCGTTCCCAACACCTCGGGGTTTCCACTAGCGTTCCCTCGGCCGGGCGTGGTCAAGGTGCTGGAGAATGCGCGGGTGGTGGTCTGGCATTACGCCTGGACGCCGGGCGTGGCGACGCCGATGCATTTCCACGACAAGGAGGTCGTGGTCGCCTACCGGCAGAATGGCGCGCTCACCTCGATCACGCCCGACGGCGAGCGGGTGGTCAACGCCTACAAGAGCGGCGAGATCCGCTTCAACGCAGCCAATCGCATCCACCAGGAACTCCTGGTCGGCCCGCCGCAGAGCGCGGTGATGATGGAGTTGAAGTAGGCGTCTGGCGTCTGGTCGTTGACGGGTTGGGGGTTCACGCAGCGGCGTGCTCATCCCGACATCAGCGCTTCTCACACATCCTTCATGCGCGCTTGGCGCGGTGAGCGGCCGTGCGCCTGGGCGCAGGCGGTTCACATGTGCTCCGCATTGCCCGATGACCAGATCGCCAGACGATCCGATCGCGAGATCTATAAAGTCATTCAATGTGACCAGTCACGCTCTCGATGTCTTAATAGTCTTGAATGTCTATTTCATGCGTGCGGAAACACGCAATAGCTTGTTAATTATCTTTTTAGTGATAACTAAATACTGAACTATCAGTTCATGGTATTTGAACTATTGTTAATTATAGCTATTGAAAATTATTTTTATTTTGCGATTGCAGTTACTTGACATGCGCAAATTATGAGACACTCTCATGACGCCTCTTGATGTCTTTGACGATCGACTGGCGGCGTGGAGCCATCGTGAGATACATCGTGCGGAACTGGCGAAATGAATACGATGAGTTTCGAGATGCGATGACGCCGCGCACGCGGCAGTATCGCATCGCACTCTCCTTCGCGCGTACTCCCGATTCTCTGACGTTCGTTCTCTCTTTACTTCCGCTGGTTCTCTGGGCGCCTGGGTGTCTGGGGATTTCACGCGGTCACAGGTCTCTGTTGGCGCCGGTACCCACTCGTTTGCTGGCTAGATGACGCGCATTGCCAGATCGGTTAGCGACCAGATCTCTTCGGTCATCACTTACACCTTCGGTTCCGTCTATCACGCGTTGTTTCGGTTGAACAACCTAACTTACTGAGTCTCTTTGTGCCGAGTCCACTTATGTCGATATTGCTGTCTGTCCACGCTCCCTGTGCGCCATCGTCCACGGTGACGCTGACCAGGCGCCGCTTTCAGGCACTCAGGCGCGGGTTCTGGCGAATGGCCAATGGCTCGGTTCTGGCCGCGCTGGCGTTGGTGCTCGTCGCGCCGCACGCGACAGAAGCACAGACGGTGATCGATGACACCAACCCTGGTGCG
>JAISPN010000099.1 GCA_031274845.1 Acidobacteriaceae bacterium | reverse complement strand
GAGGTGCGCTATGACGCGTGCTGCTAGGTGGACGCGGCTCGCCGTGGTGGCAGGCCTTACCGCGACACTCGTCAACTGCGGCGACGCGTCACGCCGTGGTGACAGCGGCGTGCTGCTGGTGGTCGATGCGTTTACGGCGCAGCGAGGCGGCGGCAAGACCAATGGCGCTGGACTGAGTTCTGACGTCATCACGAACGTCACGGAGCCGGCGCCGTGTACCGCCGCGGCCCCCTGTCCGACGGTGTTCAGCGATTCCGGGATCATGACGGTCCGCTCGATGCCGAAAGACATCACGGTGGCGCCGCTCACGCCGTCGTACATGGATGTCACGCTCACGCGCTATCACGTCAACTACCGTCGCGCTGACGGCCGAAATACTCCTGGTGTCGATGTGCCGTATCCCTTCGACGGTGGCCTGAGCGTCACGATCCCGGCCGGTGCAAAGGCCGAGGTGGTCTTTGAGCTCGTGCGTCATGTGGCGAAGGAAGAATCGCCGCTCGTCGAGCTTCGATATAACGCTCGCATCATCACCGCCATCGCCGACGTCACGCTGTACGGCAGAGACATCGCCGGCAACATAGTGAGCGCGGCCGGGTCGATCACCATTGATTTTGGAGACTTTGGGGATCAGTAGGCCATGACACGAATGAGAAGAGCGTGTTGCTGTCTGGCTTCCGTCTGCGCGATGTGGCTCATGGCGTGTACGACGCGCGAGGTCGCGATGCCGGACATTGCGGGGCCTTCGGAGTTTGCCGCCTCGATCTCGCTGACCGCGACACCTGACAGCATCATCAGCAACGGATTCCAGCAATCACAGGTGGTCGTCACCGTGCGCGACGCGAACGGCATGCCGAAAAAAGATGTGCCGCTCTGGCTGTTCGTGTTGCCAGCGACGGGATCTTTGTCGAACCCTTCTCCGTTTACCGACAGTCACGGTCAGGCGCGATCGACCTACACGCCACCGGTTGCGTCGCCGTTCACATATGGATCACCGCCGACAACAGTGGTGGTGACGGCCACCATCGTTGGATCGAATGCGCAGACCGTCGTGCCTTCAACAGTCAGCATTCAAGTGCTTGCGCCGCCAGCGCCGACCCGCGCGCCGTGACGATTATTTCTGGGGTACAGTGCTTACACACGATGTCGGATACATCGCGAAGAGACGATCCCGCACGCTGGAGCCACGCCATTCATGTCGCACGCGCCTGAGGAAACGCTTGCGCGGCGACATCGCCGGGTGCGTGAGCGCCTTCTGCAAGAGGCGCTCGATGCGCTGATTGTGACCTCGCTTCCAAACCTGACCTAGCTGACAAATGTTTCGGGAAGCGCCGCGATCGCAGTCGTGACCGCAGACGCGGTGGTATTTTTCACCGACTCACGGTACGAAACCGCGGTGCGCGCGATGCAGACGAGCGCCGCGCGTTGTCCCTCGCTGCGCCTGCACATCGTGCAAGGGGCGTACGATGCCGCGCTGGCGGCATTTCTTTCCGCGGCGCCGCTCGGCCGCGTCGGCTTCGAGGCCGAACATTTGAGCGTGGCGCGATGGCAATGGTTGACGAGGGCGATGCCAGAAGGCGTCGCGCTCACGGCGGTCGAACGGATCGTCGAAGCCGAACGTATCGTGAAGGACGAGTACGAGATTGCAACCTTGCGCGACGCAGGAAAGCGGCTTTCCGCGGTGGCGCGCCGCCTTCCGGATTTCGTCAGGGCAGGCATGACGGAACTGGCGGTGGCGTCCCGGATCGACGCGGAGCTTCGGGCTGAGGGGTTTTCGCGTCCCGCCTTCGAGACGATCGTGGCGAGCGGAGAGCATTCCGCGCTGCCTCACGCGCGGCCAAGCGGGCGAACGATAGGCGAAGGCGACCTTGTGGTGCTGGACTTTGGCGGGGTCTACGACTCATACTGCGTGGACCTGACCCGGATGGGTGTGGTGGGGCGTCCCACCAAACGCGTCCGGGAGGTGTACGACGCCGTGCTTCGGGCCCACGACCGGGCTATCGCGGCGGTGGCGCCTGCGGCATCGAAGTTCGACATCGACCAGGCAGCGCGCGACGTCCTGACCGCGGCCGGCATGGGTGACGCCTTCGGGCACGGCACAGGACACGGGTTGGGGATTGAGGTGCACGAAGATCCCCGTATTACGCGGCGGCGTCCGGATGTGGACGGCCGCGACGAATGTGTGGCGGCCGGGATGGTGTTTACCATCGAACCCGGCGCGTATTTTCCAGGCTGGGGTGGGGTCCGGATTGAAGACGATGTGCTTGTCACAGAGACGGGCGCGGAGCGATTGACGGATGCCAGCACCGAGCTATTTGAAATCGATTAAATGAACCTCGATCAACTCAAACAACTCCTCGAACTGGTCGATGCCCACGAGCTCTCGGAATTCGAAATCGAGCACGGGGAATTGAAACTCAAAGTGAAGAAGCACGTCGCCGGCACGCCGGTGCCGATGCTCCAGGCGCCGGCCGTGACGCACGTGCCGATGCCTGTGGCGCCGCCTGCCGCGGCGCCGGGGCTGGCGCCTGCGGCCCCGGCCGTGAGCGACGCCGAGATCGAGTTGGCGGTCGTGAAGAGCCCGATCGTCGGCACGTTCTACCGGTCGCCGGAGCCGGGCGCGCCATCATTTGTCGAGGTGGGCGCGTCGGTGAAGAAGGGGCAGATCCTCTGCATCATCGAGGCGATGAAGCTGATGAACGAAATCGACTCGGAGTATGACGGCGAGATCGTCACCATCTACGTCGAGAGCGGTCAGCCTGTGCAGTACGGCGAGCGTCTGTTCGCCATCCGCACCAAGTAGCACCAGGTCAATGTTCAAAAAGATTCTCATCGCGAACCGCGGCGAAGTGGCGTTGCGGATCATCTACGCCTGCCGCGAGCTTGGCATCAAGACGGTGGCGGTCTACTCGGAAGCTGACGAAAACTCGCTGCACGTGCGTTTTGCCGACGAGGACGTCTGCATCGGTCCGCCGCGGAGCGCCGACAGCTATCTGAATGTGCCCGCGGTCATCAGCGCCGCGGAGATTACCGGCGCCGATGCGATTCATCCCGGGTACGGTTTTCTGTCCGAGAGCGCGTATCTTGCGGAAGTGTGCGAGGCGTGCCACATCAAGTTCATCGGTCCAGACCCGAATGTCATCCGGCTGATGGGCGATAAAGCGCGCGCGCGCCGTGTGATGAAGAAGGCGGGCGTGCCGATTCTTCCCGGCAGCGACGGACCGATTGAAGGCGAAGAGAAAGCACTCAAGATCGCGAAGGAGATCGGCTACCCGGTCATCGTGAAGGCGACGGCTGGCGGCGGCGGCCGCGGGATGCGCGTCGTCCGGCAGGCGTCGGAACTGTCGCACGCGGTCAAGACGGCGCAGCGCGAAGCGGAAGCGGCCTTCGGTGTTGGCGACGTCTACATCGAGAAGTACGTCGAATCGCCGCGCCATATCGAGTTCCAGATCCTTGGCGATCAGCATGGGAACGTCATCCACCTGGGCGAACGCGAGTGTTCAATCCAGCGTCGCCACCAGAAGCTGATTGAAGAATCGCCCTCCGTCGCGCTCACCGACAAGATACGCCGCCGCATGGGCAGCGTCGTCATCGATGCGGCGAAGGCAGTCCGCTACACGAACGCCGGCACGTTCGAGTTCCTGATGGACCCGGAAGGGCGCTTCTACTTCATGGAAGCGAACACGCGCCTGCAGGTCGAGCATCCGGTGACCGAAATGGTGACCGGCATCGATATCGTCAAGGAGCAGATTCGCATCGCGGCTGGCGAGCGGCTCAGCGTCAAGCAGAGCGAGGTCACGTTTACCGGTCACTCGATCGAGTGCCGCGTCAACGCCGAAGACCCTGAGATGTTCACCCCGTCGCCGGGGCTCATCCACGTCTTCAGTATTCCAAGTGGTCCTGGCGTGCGCATCGAGACCTCCGCGCACTCCGACTGCACGATTAGCCCCTATTACGACTCGATGATTGCCAAGGTGATCGTGCACGGGCGCGATCGGACCGAAGCGATTGCTCGTATGCGCCGGACGCTCGAGATGAGCGTGGTCGAGGGGATCAAGACGACGATCCCGTTGCACCTGCGGATTCTGAAAGATCCCGACTTCATCGCCGGGAAGTTGAGCACCGCGTTCATGGAACAGTTCCTCGCCAAGCCGCGGACGACTGGCGGCCGGCTCGCCGAGGCCGTCTAATCGCCCTCCATCCGTTGTACGTCATCTGCGACGCCGACGTGTGTGCCGCGCACGGCTGGCGGCCGGACGCGTTTGCCGCTGCCTGTTTTGACGGCGGCGCGCAACTGTTGCAGTTGCGCATGAAAACCGCTTCGTCTCGAACATTTCTCGACATCGCCACGGCCGTCGTCGACCAGGGACGCCGTGCCGCGGCGACGGTCATCATCAACGATCGCGCGGATATTGCGATGTTTGCCGGCGCCGCGGGCGTCCATGTGGGGCAGGAGGATCTGTCACCCGAGGCAATCCGTGCCGTGGTTGGTGAGGCAAGCGTGGTGGGGCTGTCGACGCATACCATCGAGCAGATCGACGCCGCGATCGCCGCGCCGATTTCGTATCTGGCGGTGGGGCCAGTCTTCGGCACGGCGACGAAACATACGGGCTATCAGGCGGTGGGGCTTGCGCTGGTGCGCGAGGCGGCCAATCGCGCCGCCCGGCGGAAACTGCCGGTCGTGGCGATTGGCGGCATCACGCTTGAGAATGCCGTATCGGTGATTGACGCCGGAGCGGATTCAGTCGCGGTGATTAGCGACCTGCTGGTGGCGAACGATCCGGCGATGCGGACGCGCGCCTTCGTCGAACGTCTTGCCAGCGCCAGCCGCTGATGTAGGATTGAGGTCCAAATTTAGCGTCCCTACTTTTTCGAGAGGATACGCGTGGCTGGCTCCCTATTTCGAACCAAGTCAATCGATCGTCTCATCGCCGATTCAGCGGTGCAGGGCGAAGGCGCCCTCAAACGGACACTTGGGCCGATGTCGCTCGTGGCTTTGGGGATCGGCGGCATCATCGGCGCCGGGATCTTCGTGCGGACGGCGGCGGCGATTGCTGAACGCACCGGACCATC
>JAISPN010000085.1 GCA_031274845.1 Acidobacteriaceae bacterium | reverse complement strand
CGTACAAACTGGACGTCACGCTCGAAGAGCGTGTCTTGTCGGTGACGCGCGACGACAACGTCTCGGGCGCGGACGCTGATCCGGTGTTTGCTGTCGAGACACGCGCGGCGGGACCGTCCGGTATCCGCCGCGTGCGCTACGCCCGCCATGTCGTGTTTGCCATCGGCTACTACGACCATCCCAATCTGCTGCACGTGCCCGGCGAGGATCTGCCACACGTGCACCACTATCAGGCGGAGCCGCACGCGTACTACCGCCAGCGGGTGGTCGTCGTCGGCGGCGGCAACTCCGCGGCGGAAGCGGCGCTCGAACTCTATCGCGCGGGCGCGCAGGTGACGCTCGTCCACCGCTGGCCGGAACTCAAATCGACGATCAAATACTGGGTGCGTCCCGACATCGACAACCGGATCAAGGAAGGATCGATCGCCGGGTTGTTCAACACGACCGTCACTGAAATTACGCCCACCGCCGTCATCGTGTCGGAGGGGATTCCGGAGCATGGCGCCGCGCCGACGCGCGAACTGCCCGCGGACACCGTGTTTCTGCTGACCGGCTATCGCGCCGACTCCGCGTTGATGACCGCCGCCGGTATCGCGCTGGACGAGCGTGACGCGCCCATTCACGATCCGCGCACCTTCGAGACCAACGTCCGCGGCCTGTTCGTCGCCGGCGGCGCGCTGGCTGGCGCGGATACCGGCACGGTCTTCATCGAGAATGGCCGCTTCCACGGCCAGACGATCATCGAGGAAATTTCAAGACGCGTCGCCGCCCGCCGGTGACGCGCGCCGCGCGCGCCTTCGATTCATGCGACACGCGTTCTTTGCCTCACCGCATCCGTTGGTGTTCGCGCATCGCGGTGGCGCCGGGCTTGCGCCCGAGAACACGCTCGCCGCATTTGACCACGCGACACAGCTCGGCGTTGACGGTTTCGAGCTCGACGTGCGTCTCTCGCGCGACGGTGTGGTCGTCGTCCATCACGACGCGACGCTGGAACGGACGACGCCGCTCTCAGGCGCGGTATCGGCATACACCGCCGCGGAACTTCGTGACGCGGGCGTGCCTGCGCTCGGCGACGTGCTCGAACGTTACGACGTCCCTCGCCTCATCGTTGAACTGAAAGTCGACGAGGCGCGTTTCGCTGAAGCCACGCTGTCGGTCGTGCGTGAGTGCCGGGCTGAGGCGCGCGTCTGCCTTGGCGCGTTCGGCGTTACGGCATTACGCGCGATTCGCCGCCGTGCGCCGGAGATCGCCTGCAGCGCGGCGCGCGAAGAAGTGCGCTGGGCGTTGTACCGATCGTGGGTCCACTGGCCGTTTGGCGCGTGCGCGTACCACGGCTTTCAAGTTCCGGAACGGGCTGGCGCAATCCGTGTCGTCTCGCCGCGATTCGTGCGCGCGGCGCACGCCGCCGGTCTCGGTGTGCAGGTGTGGACGGTCAATCACGAAGACGCGGCGCGGCGTCTGCTGTCGTGGGGCGTCGACGCGCTGATTACCGATCGTCCCGATCTGATTGGTCCAATCGTGCGCGCGCACCAAAGCCACAAGGTCGAGACATAATCACCAGCGAGGCAGAACGAACGTCATGACGCGTATCGGTGTCGTCGCGGGATTTACGGGCGGATTGGTGGCGCTCATCGCCTTCGGCCTGTTCGTGGCGTTTCATACCGCGCCGGCGCCTCCTGCCTCTGCCGTGAGCGCCGCGTGCCCTGTCGACGCAAAGCCGGTCGATCTCAACTTTCGCGTCAAGGATTTGTCCGGCGTCGAACACAATCTTCGGCAGTACGCCGGCAAGGTGTTGCTGATCGACTTCTGGGCGACGTGGTGCGATCCGTGCAAGGCGGAGATCCCGAGCTTCGTCACGCTCTACGACAAGTACCGCGACATGGGCTTCGAGATCGTCGGGCTGCTCAGCATGGACGAGGCGAGCCATGTTCCGCCGTTTGCCGAGCAGTACAAAATGAACTATCCGATTCTCGACGCAAACGATCGCACCGATCTCGAACAGGCGTACGGTCCCATCGAAGGGCTGCCGACGTCGGTCCTCGTCAGCCGCGACGGTCACCTCTGCGCGCAGCATCTCGGCTTCACGCCCGCGAATATCTTCGAACGCGAGATCGCCACGCTGCTCGCGCAGTAGCGTGACGTTGAACTGGTGTGCGGTGACGGATTTCGTTACCGCGCGGACAGAAGCCGGCGGGCGGACGCAAACACCTGATGCATCATCGGCGCGGTCAGGCGGCCGGTGTTCGTGTTTTGACGGCTTGGATGAAAGCAGCCGACGAGCGTGAGGCCGTTCGGTAAGACCGTGTGCGAGTTGTGCGCGAACTGCGGACGCGGCTTCGGCACGATCCCGTCCTGCTTCAGCATTCGGAGATAGGCGTCAAATCCAATCTTGCCGAGCGCGACCACGACCTTCACGCGCGGCAGCGCGGCGATCTCGTCCCGCAAGTGCGGCAGGCAGCGCGCGATTTCTTCCGGCGTCGGCGTGTTGTCCGGCGGCGCGCAGCGGACGGCCGCCGCAATAAACGCATCGGTCAACGTCAACCCATCGTCTGGCCGCTCAGAGGTCGGGATGTTGGCGAAGCCGGCGCGGTGAAGCGCGGCCATCAGGAAATCGCCGGAGCCGCCCACACCGTCGCCAGTGAAGACGCGGCCGGTGCGGTTCGCGCCGTGCGCGGCTGGCGCCAGGCCGATGATCAACAGCCGCGCGTTCGGATCGCCAAACCCGGGCACCGGTTTCGCCCAGTAGGTGTCGTCCCTGAACGCGCGCCGTTTTTCTGTGCCGATGCGGGTGCAGTACTGACGAAGACGCGGGCACTGCTCGCACGCGACGATGCGCGCGTGGACGTCTACCAGACGCGGCACGCGTTCTTCGACACCATGGGCGATTCCGCCGGGCACGAGAAAGCTTTCTGGAACTCCGGCATGTTCACCACCGTGCCGTTGACGCGATAGCGGCCGGGCGAGTGCGGATCGGTTTGCGCGCGCATCCGTTCGAACTCGGGACGCCGCGCTTCGCACCAGACTTGCGCGAAGCCGAGGAAGACGCGCTGCTCGGGCGTGAAGCCGTCGATGACCTGCGCGGTTTTCGCGGCGTCTGACGCGAGATAGGCCATGAGCGCGACGCGCAGGCCGCCGTTGTCGGCGGTGTTTTCGCCGAGTGTTAATTTGCCGTTCAACTTCACATCGTCGATGGCGGTGAAGCCGCCGTACTCGTCGGCGATGCAACTGGCGCGGCTCTCGAATGCCTTGCCGTCGTCGGCGGTCCACCAGTCCTTGAGATTGCCGTCGGCGTCGAACTGCCGTCCCTGGTCGTCGAAGCCGTGCGTCATCTCGTGACCGATGACCGAGCCGGCGCCGCCGTAGTTCACCGCCGCATCGCGATCCGCCATGTAGAACGGCGGTTGCAGGATGCCGGCGGGGAAGTTGATGTTGTTTTCGAGCGGGCTGTAGTACGCGTTCACCGTCGGCGGCGTCATGCCCCACTCGTTCTTGTCGAGCGGCTTGCCGATCTTCTGCAGTTCACGATGGAATTCAAACGTGTTGGCGCGGTGCGAGTTGCCGACGGCATCGCCGCGTTCGATCGTGAGCGCCGTGTAGTCGCGCCACTGGTCCGGATAGCCGATCTTGTTGGCGATGGCGTGCAGCTTCCGCACGGCTTGCGCCTTGGTCGTGTCGGTCATCCAGTCGAGATCGTGGATGTCCTGTTCGAGCGCCGACTGCAGGTTGGCCACCATCTTCAGCATGTCTTCCTTGGCGCGCGGCCCGAAGGTTTCGCGGACGAACGACTGACCGAGCGCTTCGCCCAGATCGGAATCGACGTAGCTGACGCAGCGCTTCCAGCGCGGTTGCTGTTCGGGAATCCCCTGCAGCACGCCGCTATAGAACCGGAAGTTTTCATCGACAAAGGGTTTCGAGAGGAGGAAGGCGTTGGCGTGGAGCAGGTGCCATCTGAGATACGTCCGGATGTCGTCGATGGGTGTGGTCGCCAGCGTCTGATTGAAGGCTTTCACGAATTCCGGTTCGGTGACGTTCAGCGCGCCAAACGAAGGGGCGCCGGTGCCGCGCAGATAGCGCGTCCAGTCGAAGGCCGGCGTGAGCGCCTGCAACTCCGCGAGCGTCATCTTGTGGTAGATCGCTTCGGGATTGCGCAAGGCGACACGATCGAGCGCGGCGCGGGCGAGGGCGGTTTCCACACGCATCACGGTTTCTGCGCCAGCGTCCGGATTCGGCAGCCCCGCGAGCGTCATCAGCGCCGCGACGTGATGGAGGTACTCGGTGCGGATTTCAACCGACCGCGCATCGTCCTTGAAGTAGTAGTCGCGATCGGGGAGGCCGAGTCCCCCTTGGCCGAGCGTGGCGATGACGTGTGACGTGTCCTTGAAGTCACCTTCCGATCCGAAACCGAAGAACGCATTGACGCCGATCTTGTGAAGTTCGGCGAGCAACTCCGGCAGACGATTCGTGTTGGCCAGGGCGGTGATGTTGCGGAGGTCCGGCTGTAGCGGCGTGACGCCGCGCCTGTTGATGGCGGCTTCGTCCATGCAGGTGGCGTAGTAGTCGCCGATCTTCTTGTCGGCCTCGTTCTGGCTCGTCGTGGCGTGTTCGAGCACCCGGCGCAGGATCTCGTTGTTGCGCTCCTGCAGCACCTCGAACTGACCCCAGCGTCCGCGGTCGCCGGGGATCGGATTCGCGGCAATCCAGCCGCCGCAGGCGAACTGGTAGAAATCGGTGCAGGGGCTGACGCTACGATTGAGCGCGGCGAGGTTGACGCTCGCGGCTGGCGGTGGCGTCTGGCTCGCCGGGGGCGCCTGCGCCAGAACCGGCGCGGGGGCTTGTGACCACAGGCTGGCGGTGGGCAGGGCGGCAAAAACGGCGGCCGTCAGCAGTCGGCGTGTCTCTCTCAGCATGGTTTCCCTTCACGTGGGTCGCGGTTACAATTTGAGGATTGGCCTAAACGGTCAGGGGCCGATATATATATTGGCGAAAGGATCCCGTTCCCGTGCGAAACACTGCTCCAAAGGACGCTACCGAACTCGACGCCACCGAAACCCGCGAGTGGCTCGATTCCCTTGATTATGTGCTCCAGAGCGGCGGGCCGGTCAAAGTTGAGCGTCTGCTCAAGGAACTGACGCTGCACGCCACGGAGAACGGGGTCAAGCTGCCGTTCACCGCCAACACGCCCTACATCAACACGATTTCCGCCGACGATCAGGCGCTGATGCCTGGCAATCCCGATCTGGAACGCCGCATCAAGAGTCTGGTGCGCTGGAACGCCGCCGCCATGGTCGTTCGCGCCAACAAGGCCGACGATGGGATTGGCGGGCATATTTCCACGTTCGCCTCGGCCGCCACGCTCTACGAAGTCGGGTTCAATCATTTCTTCCGGGGTAAAGAGAGCGCCGACACCGACGTCATTTTCTTTCAGGGACACGCCGCGCCCGGCATTTACGCCCGCGCGTTCCTTGAAGGCCGTCTTTCCGAAACCCATCTCGAAAATTTCCGGCGCGAGATGAAACCCGGTGGCGGGTTGTCGTCGTATCCCCATCCCTGGCTCATGCCGGACTTTTGGGAATACCCGACCGTGTCGATGGGGCTCGGTCCGATCATGGCGATCTATCAGGCGCGCTTCATGCGCTACCTCGAAGATCGCGGGTTGAAAGCCGCGTCGAACTCAAAGGTGTGGGCGTTTTTGGGCGACGGCGAGACCGACGAACCGGAATCGCTCGGCGCGATCACGCTCCCGGCGCGCGAGAAGCTCGACAACCTGATCTTCGTCATCAACTGCAATCTGCAACGGCTCGATGGTCCGGTCCGTGGCAACGGCCAGATCATTCAGGAGCTCGAAGCCGCGTTCCGCGGCGCGGGCTGGAATGTGATCAAGGTGATCTGGGGACGCGAGTGGGATGCGCTCCTTGCCAAGGATCACGACGGGTTGCTCGTCAAGCGCATGGGTGAAATCGTCGACGGGCAGTATCAGAAGTACGCCGTCGAGTCGGGCGCCTACATCCGCGAACATTTCTGGGGCGCCGATCCGCGGCTCCTCGACATGGTCAAGCACCTGTCGGACGATCAGTTGAAGAAGATGACCCTGGGCGGTCACGATCCGATCAAGGTCTACAACGCCTACAAGGCGGCCGTCGAGCACAAGGGCGCGCCGACGGTGATTCTGGCGCGCACGATTAAGGGCTACGGTCTCGGCGAAGCGGGCGAAGGCAAGAACATCACCCACCAGCAGAAGAAGATGAACGAAGAGGAGTTGCGCGCGTTCCGCTCCCGCTTCGGAATTCCGGTGTCCGACGGCGACATCAGCAAGACGTCGTTCTATCGTCCCGGCGAGAACAGCCCCGAAAACAAGTACATGCAGGAGCGCCGCGCGAATCTGGGCGGCTATGTGCCGCGCCGCGAAGTGCGCAGCACGCCGATCGCCGCGGTGCCCACGGAGATCTTCGACGAGTTCTACGCCGGGACTGAGGGGCGCAAGGCGTCGACCACGATGGTGTTCGTGCGGATGCTGTCGAAGCTCCTGCGCGATCAGGCGCTCGGCCGTCTCGTGGTGCCGATCGTTCCAGACGAGGCACGTACTTTCGGCATGGAAGCGCTGTTCCGTCAGGTCGGCATCTACGCGCACTCGGGGCAGGTCTACGAACCGGTCGACATGGACACGCTCCTGTACTACAAGGAAGCCTCCGACGGGCAGATCCTTGAAGAAGGGATCAACGAAGCGGGCGCGATGTCGTCGTTCATCGCCGCGGGGACGGCGTATGCGACCCACGGCGTCAACACGATTCCGTTCTTCATCTACTACTCGATGTTTGGATTCCAGCGGATCGGCGATCTGCTCTGGGCCGCGGGCGACAGCCGCGCGCGCGGTTTCGTGCTGGGCGGCACGGCCGGACGCACGACGCTTGCCGGCGAAGGATTGCAGCACCAGGACGGGAACAGCCAGCTGTTCGTCTACCCCTATCCGAACGTCGTCTCCTACGATCCGGCGTTTGCCTACGAAATCGCCATCATCATTCAGGACGGCATCCGCCGGATGTATGTCGAGGGCGAGAGCATCTTCTACTACCTGACGCTCATGAACGAGCAGTACGCGATGCCGGCCATGCCCGACGGCGCGCGCGGGCATTCTGAAGGGCGCGTACAAGTTCAAGGCGACGGCGCAGCCGAAAGCCAAGGCGCGCGCGCAACTGCTCGGCAGCGGCGCGATTCTGCCCGAGGTGATCAAGGCGGCCGAGGTGCTCGAATCGAAGTACAACGTTGGCGCCGATGTCTGGAGCGTGACGAGCTACAGCGAGCTTTATCGCGACGGTCACGCGTGCGAGCGCTGGAACATGCTGCACCCGACGGCGGCGGCGAAGGCGCCGTATGTCGCGACGCTCTTCAAGGATGCGCCGGGCGTGTTTGTTGCCGCGTCAGACTACGTGAAGGTGCTGCCCGATTCGATCGACCGCTGGCTGCCGCGTCCGCTCGTCTCGCTCGGCACCGACGGCTACGGCCGTAGCGAAAACCGCGAGAGTCTCCGCGAGTTTTTCGAGGTCGATCATCGCTACGTCGTCGTCGCGACGCTCGGCGCGTTGGCGCGCGACGGCAAGATCGCGGCGTCGGTGGTGGCGCAGGCGATTACGGACTTCGGGATTAACCCCGAGAAGAGCAACCCGGCGATTTCCTAGGATGGGTCCGGCGGCTGCGAGTCACGCGACCGATGGGGCGCGCAGCGTCGATTCACCGCAACGAAGACGATGAGGATCTGAGTGGCCGATTTCACACTTCCTGAGCTTGGAGAGAACGTTGCCGCGGGCGACGTGCTTCGCATTCTGGTCAAACCGGGCGACGTGCTGGCGAAAGATCAGCCGGTGCTCGAACTTGAAACCGACAAGGCGACGATTGAAGTCCCCTCTTCGATTGCTGGCACGGTGAAAGACGTCAGGATCAAGGTCGGCGACAAGGTCAAGGTTGGTCAGGTGATTCTGAGCGTCGAGGCCGCGGGTGGAAATGCGGCGGCCGCGCCGGCATCCGCGCCAGCCAAGACTGAAGCGCCTGCGGCGAAGATCGCGGCGGTTGCCGCGGCCGCGCCTGTTGCGGTCGAACGGCCAGCGCCAGCGGTGACGAGCCATGCGGCGGCGGTGGAAGCGTCGCAGCCAGATGGTCCGATGGCGCCCGCGTCACCATCAGTGCGCCGCCTCGCGCGCGAGCTTGGCATTGACATCGCTCAGGTGGCCGGCTCCGGCGAGGACGGCCGGATCTCGATCGACGATGTGAAGGCGCACACGAAACGGATTGTGACCTCAGGCGGTGGCGCGGCATCGGGCGCGACGGCGTTGCCGCACGCCGAACCGCTGCCCGACTTCACGCGCTGGGGCGCAGTCGATCGGCAGGAACTGCGCGGCATCCGCCGCAAGACGGCCGAGCATCTGACCGCGGCGTGGCTGACGATTCCGCACGTCACGCAACACGATTACGCCGACCTCACGTCGCTTGAAAGCGTGCGCAAGAAATACCAGAAGCAGGTGGCGGCGGCAGGCGGCGCGCTCACGGTGACGGCCGTGGCCGTCAAGATCGTCGCGGCGGCGCTCAAGGTGTTTCCGCAGTTCAACGCGTCGATCGATCTGGCGAATAACGCAATCATCTACAAGAAGTACGTGAACATCGGCGTGGCGGTCGACACCGATCGCGGTCTGCTGGTGCCGGTGATTCGCGATGCCGACACGAAGAACCTCACGCAGATCTCGGTCGAGCTGATGCAGCTGTCCGAGAAGGCGCGCACCAAGAAGATCACGCTCGAGGAGATGCAGGGCGGCTGCTTCAGTATCTCGAATCTGGGCGGATTGGGCGGCGGATTGTTCACGCCGATCGTCAACGCGCCGGAAGTCGCCATCTTGGGCATCGCGCGTGGCAAGTTCCAGCCGGTGTACGACACCGAGACGAAGGAGTTCTCGGCCCGGCAGTTGCTGCCGCTCTCGCTCTCCTACGATCACCGGGTGATTGACGGCGCCGACGGTGTGCGTTTCCTGCGGTGGGTGGTCGAAGCCTTCGAGCAGCCCTTCGCGATGTCGTTGTATTAGTTCCCATTTTTATGAGTTCAACTCAACTCGTCGTCATTGGCGGTGGACCCGGTGGGTACGCTGCCGCATTTCTAGCCGCCGATCTTGGCCTCACCACCACGCTCATCGACAGCGAGCCGAATCCGGGCGGCGTCTGCGTCTATCGCGGCTGTATTCCGTCGAAGGCGTTGTTGCACATCGCGAAGCTCGTTGACGAATCCCGTCACGCGAAGGCGTGGGGCGTTGAGTTCGCCGAGCCGAAGATCGATCTCAACAAGCTGCGCGACTTCAAGAACAACGTCGTCACGCGTCTGACCGGCGGCACCGGCCAACTGACGAGGGCGCGGAAGATTACCTACATTCAGGGCCGCGCGGAGCTGACTGGACCGCATTCGCTGAAGGTGGCGAAAACGGCTGGAGGCGAGGAGACGATCGAGTTCGAGCACGCGATTCTCGCGACCGGATCGACGCCCGCCATGCCGCCGATGCTGAAGGTTGACGACCCGCGCGTGATGGATTCCACCGGCGCGCTCGATCTGCCGGATATTCCGAAGTCGATGCTGGTGGTTGGCGGCGGCTACATCGGTCTCGAACTGGGGTCGGTCTACGCCACCTTCGGCAGCGCCGTCACCGTCGTCGAGATGACGCCGGGACTCTTGCCTGGCGCCGATCGCGATCTGGTCGATGTGCTGTCGAAGCGTGTCACTGGTCTCATGAAGCAGGTGATGCTCAATACGCGCGTCGTGAAGATGAAGGCGGAAGCCAAAGGCATCCGCGTCACCTTCGACGGCGACGGCGTCAAGGACGGAAACACCGAGCAGCTGTTCGATCGCGTGCTCGTCTCCGTCGGGCGGCGTCCCAACTCGCAGGTGCCCGGGCTCGGCACGACGAAAGTCCGCGTGAACGATCGCGGCTTCATCGAAGTCGACCATCAGTTGCGGACGGCGGAACCGTCGATCTTTGCGATCGGCGATGTCGTCGGCGAGCCGATGCTGGCGCACAAGGCGTCGCACGAAGGACGCGTGGCCGTCGAGGTGATTGCGGGGGAGAAGGTCGCCTTCGAACCGCTCGCGATTCCCGCGGTCGTGTTTACCGATCCGGAGTTGGCGTGGGCCGGGCTGACCGAGGCGCAGGCGCAGAAAGACGGGCGCACCGTCGTGGTCACGAAGTTCCCGTGGGGCGCGTCAGGCCGCGCGTTGACGCTCGACCGCGCCGACGGGTTGACCAAGCTGATTCTCGATCCGGACACCGGGCGGATTCTTGGCGTGGGGCTCGTCGGTCCCGGCGCTGGCGAACTCATCGCCGAGGCGGTGCTGGCGATTGAAATGGGCGCGAACGCGACCGACCTGAAGTTGTCGATCCACCCGCACCCCACGCTGTCGGAGACGTTGATGGAGTCGGCTGAAGTGTTCTTCGGCCAGGCGACACACGTCTATCGTC